>NZ_JBXAEW010000007.1:86964-188779 GCF_056782315.1 Arthrobacter paludis | reverse complement strand
TGTCAACGGCCAGTAGGAATTGCCCGTGGGCGGCCAGCGGTTCTGCCCGCTGGTGGCCAGGGAAAGTGCCCACTGGTGGCCGGCTGGTTTGCCCGCGGGACGGGTGGTTGGTGCCGGCCACTGGTGGTGTCTAGGTCAGTGGCATGACTCCCTTTCCGGCCAGGGCCTGGGTGAGTCGGACGGAGTCGCCGGTGGTTTGGCAGACGTGGGCGTGGTGGAGGAGCCGGTCCACGGTGGCGGTGGCCAGGGTCTTGGGCATGAGCTCGTCGAAGCCGGCGGGGTGCAGGTTCGAGGACACGGCCACGGAGCGTTTCTCGTAGGCGGCGTCCACGACCCGGTAGAGGCCCTCGGCGGCGTCGGTGGCCACTGCAAGCAGGCCGATGTCGTCGATCACGACGAGGTCGGCGCGCAGGATCCGGGCCACGGCCTTGGTCACGGTGTCGTCGGCCCGGTGGGCGCGGATGAGCGCGCCGAGGTCCTCGAGGGTGAACCAGGCGACCCGCTTGCCTTCCTCGACGGCCTGTTGGCCCAGGGCCTCGAGGAAGAAGGTCTTGCCGGTGCCGGAGGGTCCGCAGACGACGAGGTTCTCCTTGCGGTGGATCCATTCCAGGGTCCGCAGGGCCTGCTGGGTCGGGGCCGGGATCGAGGAGGCTGTCTCGTCCCAGAGGGCGAAGGTCTTGCCGGTGGGGAACCCGGCGGCCTTGCGCCGGGTGGCGAGCATGGAGCGGGCCCGGCCCGCGGTTTCCTCGGCCAGCAGGGCCTTGACGGTCTCGGCCGGTTCCCAGCGCTGGGCGCGGGCGGTGGCCAGCACCTCGGGGGCGACGGCGCGGGCGTGGGGCATCTTCAGCTGGCGCATCAGCGCCGCGAGGTCCTCGGGCAGGGCCGGGGCGGTGGTGTTCGGGGTGGCGATGCCCATCAGGGGTGCTCCTTCCCGGAGGTGGTGGCGCCCAGGCCCGCCCAGCCGGCGGTGCCCTGGGTCAGGGACGTCCCCTCGTCGGCGGTGCGCAGCCCGGGCCGGTGCCCGGCGGCGGTGAGCAGGGAGGCTAGGTCCCCGTGGGCGAAGCGGTGGTGGACCGCGGCGAGGCCGAGGGCCTTGTCGACCTCGTTGGTCCCGGCGATCTTGGCCAGGGCGACGGCCTCGGCCATCTTGGCGTTGATGCGGTGCGCGCCCGCGGCGGCGGCCTCGAGCAGCCAGGACCTCGCGCCCGCGCCGATGCCCAGGAACTCGGCCTCGGCCTTCGAGCGCGGCACCGGGGTGTGGTCCCCAGGGACCTTGGCCGGGTCGTGGTCGGGGAAGTGGGAGTCGTCGATCGCCGGGGACCCGGGCGCGGCCACCGGATGCCGGGCGACCTCGAGGGCACCGTCGGGGCCGGCGTGGACGATCACGACCCTCGCGTCGGCGCCGGTGCCGTGTTGGCGGATGAAGACCTCGGCGCCGAGCAGGTGGGCCGGGACGGAGTACTGGGCGTTCTCGTAGGAGACCATCGGCGTGTTCGGCGGCACCTTCCGGCCCGTCCCGTAGGCGATCGTGTGCGCGGCGTCGGGGACCCGGTGCAGGGCGGGGGCCTCGTCGGCGAGCATATCCACGGGCCGGCGGCGGGTGGTGCGGTGCTCGCGGGAGTTCACCAGGTCCATGAACGCCTGGCAGGCCGCCTCGAGCTCGGCGAACGAGGCGTAGGAGCCGCGCAGGTTGGTGTCCTTGGGCACGAGGTCGGCCTTGGAGACCTTGACCGCGTTCTCCACCCCGCCCTTCGACGCCGGGTCGGCAGGCTGGCAGGTGAGGACCTCGACCGAGTAGTGCTTCGCGAACGCGACGGTCGCCTCGTTGCGCACCGGCACCCCGGCCACGTGCATCGTGGTCACCGTCTTCTCGTTGTCCGTCAGCACGTACGTCGGGGCCCCGCCGATGATCCTGAAGGTGCGGTCCAGGGCGGCGAAGACGCTCGGGGCGGTCCGGTCGCGCAGCGCGAGCACGATCCGGTACCGCGACCATGCGAGCCAGGCCACGAACAGCACCGTCTTGACCCCGCCGATGACCGGTCCGTCGCCGAAGTCGTACTGCAGCCAGCCGCCGGGCTCGGTGATCCAGGGCCGGTGCACCCGCCGCCTCCCGCGGCGGTAGGCGTCCTTCGCGGTCGCCACGGCACGGCGGGTCGAGCGCTCCGAACCGGCGTAGCCCATCGACACGAGCTTGTCGTGCACGACGTCGGCGCGGATCCGGCCCCGGGACTTGTCGACCCATTCCTCGATCTTCGCGTCCCAGTCGTCGGTGACCTTGGGCCGTTCCGGACCCGCGCCGGGGGCACGGCCGGCATCGCGGGCCCTCACGAGCCGGTCGACGGTGTGGTGGGAGCACCCGTGGATCTCCGCGGTGCTGCGTAGGGACCTGGTGAGGTCGTAGGTGGCAAGAATATTCACGGTTTCTAGGGCATCCTTCATTCAGGGCCTCTTCCTGCTGCGGATTCGATTCGACACCGACATCCAACCGGGAAGAGGCCCCCGCCGTCCTCAGAACACGGCAGGGCTAACGAGCAATGCGGGCAAACCAGCCGGCCACAAATGGGCAGTTTCCGTGGCCATACGCGGGCAGTCCCCGTGGCCGTCAGCGGGCAATTCCCTGGCCACCTACGGGCAGTTTTCCATGGCCGCTAACAGCGGGCTGCTGTGTACCTCGCTTCCGCGGACTGTCGTCGACTGCACCAGATTCCTCGGGAGGGCCGCAGGGATCGTGTTGGCGGACTCGGCCGTGAGGAGCGGTACGACGGCACAGGAACTCGAATCCGCGCTTGCCCAAGCAGGCGCCGGTCGCGGCGTGCGGAAGGCACGATGGGCCCTCGGGCTGGCCGACGCCCGATCGGAATCCGTCGCCGAGTCCCGGCTGCGGCTCATGCTCCATGACTGGGGCATTCCGGCACCAGTCCTGCAGTACCCCGTGGAGACGCATCTCGGCCGGTACCGGGCGGACTTCGCCTGGCCCGAGTACGGGCTCGTGATCGAAGTGCACGGGGACGGGAAGTACTTCATGGAGACCCCGACCGGCCGGAAGCTGCTCGAGGAGAGGAAGCGCGAGGCGGCCTTTGCGGAGGCCGGCCTGCGGATCCTCAATGTCTGGTGGGACCAGCTCGGCGCCCCCGACCTCCAACGCCGCGTGCGCGCGCACCTGGCTCCCATGCTGCGCGCGGTCGCCTGACGCGGCCCGGCGCTCGCGCCCGCGTCATGGTTTCGCGGCGATGTCGCCCTCACCAACCGGCGATCTCGCGACCCGCGGGGTGATATTGGCCGGGAGGGGTGACGTCGGGCGGGAGGGGTGACGTCAGGCGGGTGCCGTGGCGCGGGGCGGTGGCGTCGGCAGGGAGGGGTGATATTGGCCGGGAGGGGTGACGTTGGCCGGGAGGGGTGACTTCGGGCGGTCGTGTGGGGCTCGGTGGTGGCGGCGTGTAGGGGAGGCGAAGGCGGCTGGGTCGGGCCGCTGGGGCAGGCGGCTGGGTCGGGCCGGCGGGACATGCCCGCGGTCCGCCCCAGCCCCGCCAGCGCCTAGCGCAGGACGACCGTGCGGTGCCCGTTGAGGAAGACGCGGCCCTCGCAGTGCCACTTCACGGCGTTCGAGAGCGCCTTGCACTCGGTGTCGCGGCCGGCGGCGACCAGGTCCTCGGGGCCGAACGTGTGGTCCACCTCGACGACCTGCTGGGCGATGATCGGACCCTCGTCCAGCTCGCTGTTGACGTAGTGGGCCGTCGCGCCGACGGTCTTCACGCCGCGGTCGTAGGCCTGGTGGTACGGCTTGGCGCCCTTGAAGGAGGGCAGGAACGAGTGGTGGATGTTGATGGCCCGGCCGGTCAGCTCGCGGGCCAGGTCGTCGGAGAGGACCTGCATGTAGCGGGCCAGCACGACCAGGTCGATCTCGAACCGGTCCACGAGCTCCAGCAGCCGGCCCTCCGCCTCGGGCTTCGTCTCCTTCGTGACCGGGACGTGGAAGAACGGGACGCCGTGCCACTCGACGAGCTGGCGGTGGTCGGGGTGGTTGGAGACGACGGCCGCGATCTCCACGGGCAGCTCGCCCATCCGCGCCCGGAACAGCAGGTCGTTCAGGCAGTGCCCGAACTTCGAGACCATGACCAGCACGCGCCGCTTCTCGCCGTTGGCCCGCAGGTCCCACTCGGCCGAGAGGTCCTTGGCGAGCGCCGAGACGTCGGCGCGCAGCGCCTCCAGGGTCGAGCCGGGGATCTCCTGGCCAGCCACCGCGAAGTGGATGCGCAGGAAGAACCGGCCGGCGAGCGGGTCGTCGAACTGCTTGAGCTCGACGATGTCGCCGCCGTGCTTGAGCAGGACGCCGGTCACGGCGTGGACGATGCCCGGGCGCTCGGGGCAGTCAAGCGTCAGGACGTAGTGGTCTGCGGTGGTGGTGTCCATGGTCGTTCCCCTGGGGTCGTGGGCCCGGCGGCCCGGCTAGAAGTAGGGTGACCGTTCCCCGGCCGGCCGCTGCGTAGCCGGCCGGGGAACGGAAGTCAGCACTCAACCACGTTAACGGCTAGGCCGCCGCGCGAGGTCTCCTTGTACTTGGATTTCATGTCGGCGCCGGTCTGGCGCATGGTGGCGATGGCCTGGTCGAGGGTCACCCGGTGTGTGCCGTCGCCGGCCAGCGCCAGGCGGGCCGCGTTGATGGCCTTCACGGAGGCGATCGCGTTGCGCTCGATGCACGGCACCTGGACCAGGCCGCCGACGGGGTCGCAGGTGAGGCCGAGGTTGTGCTCGATCCCGATCTCCGCCGCGTTCTCGACCTGCTCGGGCGTCCCGCCGAGCACCGCGCACAGCGCGCCGGCCGCCATGGAGCAGGCCGAACCGACCTCGCCCTGGCAGCCGACCTCCGCCCCGGAGATCGAGGCGTTGCGCTTGAAGAGCATCCCGATCGCCCCGGCCGTGAGCAGGAAGTCGACGACGGCGTCGTCGTCCCCGCCCACGAACCGCGTGAAGTAGTGCAGCACCGCCGGGATGATGCCCGCGGCCCCGTTGGTCGGCGCCGTCACGATCCGCCCGCCGGACGCGTTCTCCTCGTTCACGGCCAGCGCGTAGAGGTTCACCCACTCCATGGCCCACAGCGGGTCCTCGGTGGTGCGGGCGGCCTCCTCGGCACGCAGCCGTTCCCGGAGGGCCCCGGCCCGGCGGCGGACCTTCAGCCCGCCGGGCAGCGTGGCCTCGGTCCGCGTGCAGCCGTTCTCGACGCACTCCTGCATCACGGCCCAGATGCGCAGCAGGGCCGCGCGCAGGTCCGCCTCCTCGTGGCGGGTCCGCTCGTTCGCCAGCATGACGCCGGCGATCGAGAGCCCGGACTCGCGGCAGCGGTCCAGGAGCTCCCCGCCCGACGCGAACGGGTAGGGCTCCGGCGCCTCCGGCGCGGCGGGCGCGGGGGCGTCCAGCTCGTGGGCGTCGACGACGAAGCCGCCGCCCACCGAGTAGTACTCCCGCTCCGCCAGGACGCCGCCGTCGTCCCCGAACGCCGTCAGGCGCATCGCGTTGGGGTGGCCCGGCAGCGAGCGGCGCCGGTGCAGGACGACGTCCCGGGCCCGGTCGAACGCGACCGCGTGCTCCCCGCCCAGGGCCAGCTTGCGGGAGGCCACCGCGTCGGCCACGAGCCCGGGGGCCGCGTCCGCGTCGATGGTCTCCGGGTCGCAGCCGGCCAGGCCGAGGACCACGGCGGCGTCGGAACCGTGCCCCACGCCGGTGGCGCCGAGCGAGCCGAACAGCTCGCCCTTGACCCGCGCCACCGACGTGAGGATGCCCTCGGCGGCCAGCGCCTGCGTGAAGCGCCGCGCCGCCCGCATCGGCCCCACCGTGTGCGATGAGGAGGGGCCGATGCCGACCGAGAACAGGTCCAGGACGCTGAGCGCCATTACGCGACCTCGTCCGCCGCGAACTCCTCCATGGCGTCCAGCAGCCAGCGGACGGTGTAGTCCGCGAAGGAGGCCCGCGGGTAGATGCGGAACGCCTGCTCGCCGGAGCGGTGCAGGAGGACCGGCACCGGGCCGAGCTGGGTCGCGACGGCGCGGCCGACGGCGAAGGACCGCGGGTGCAGGTCCGCGTGGCAGCCCTTCTCCAGCACGGCCCGGGCGCTGGCCCCGGTCAGCTCGAGGATGGTGCGGTTGGCGGACAGGTCCACGGCCTGGCCGGGCAGGCCCTCGAGGGCCTGGGCCGCCGCGTCGGCGTCGCCGGGGCGCTGCTCGCGGGAGACGTCCACGGCGAGGAACTCGTCCGGGGACAGCCACAGCACGTGCGCGCCGTCGGCGTCGCCGGTGGTCTCGCCGTGGGCCGCCGGCAGCGGCAGCCCGAGCACGCGCTCGAGCGCCGCGGCCGAGTCGGATCCGGGCGTGGCCCGCAGGCCGAGCTGGACGGCGAACGCGATCTCGCGCAGCGCCACCGAGCGCTCGCCGGCCACCTCGGCCGCGCGCATGGCGTCGGCCAGGTGCGCGGCGGGGGAGACGCGGAGTGCGGAGGCCGGTCCGGCGTTGGTGCCGGGGTTCTCCAGGGTCAGGGTGTTCTCAGCCATCGCGACGGCTCCCTTCGGGGTCGTAGAGGACGGGGGACGTGATTTCGACGTCGACGAGCTCGCCGTTCAGCGGGGCCTGGACGACCTCGCCGAGCCGGTTGCGCCCGTTCTCCACCATGGCCAGGCCGAACGGGCGGCCCAGCGCGGCGGACTGGTAGGAGGAGGTGACGTGGCCGATCATCGGCACCGGCGCCTCCTGCGGCGTGATCGGCGTGCCGGCGGCGACCAGCTGGGCGCCCTCCGGCAGGCGGGTGGACTTGTCGACCGGCAGGACGCCGACCAGGTGCTTGCGGTCCTCGCGGGACGTGTCCGCCCGGCTGTAGGAGCGCTTGCCGATGAAGTCCTTCGCCTTCGAGACGACCCACTCCATCCCGGCGTCCTGCGGGGTCACCGTGCCGTCGGTGTCCTGGCCGACGATGATGAAGCCCTTCTCGGCGCGCAGCACGTGCATGGTCTCCGTGCCGTACGGGGTGATGTTGAACTCCGCCCCGGCCTCGGCGACGGCCTCCCAGACGGCCAGGCCGTGGAACGCCTCGACGTTGATCTCGAACGCCAGTTCGCCGGAGAAGGAGATCCGGCAGATGCGGGCGTCGATCCCGTTGGCCAGCGTGGTCTCGCGGAAGGCCATGAACGGGAACGCGTCGTTGGACAGGTCCAGCTCCGGGGCCAGCTTCTCGAGGACCGCGCGGGACTTCGGGCCGACGACGGCGATCGTGCTCCACTGCTCGGTCGCGGACGTCATGGTCACGTCCAGCTCCGGCCACTCCGTCTGGTGCCACTCCTCGAGCCACTCCAGGACCTTGGCGGCGCCGCCGGTGGTCGTGGTCATGAAGTAGCGGTCCTCGGACAGGCGCAGGGTCACGCCGTCGTCGAACACCATGCCGTCGGCGGTGCACATGACGCCGTAGCGGCCCATGCCGACCTTGAGCTTCTTGAAGCCGTTCGTGTAGACGCGGTTGAGGAACTCGCCGGCGTCCGTGCCGCGGATCTCGATCTTGCCCAGCGTCGTGGCGTCCATGAAGCCCACGGACTCGCGCACGGCGGCGCACTCGCGCAGCACGGCCGCGTCCATGTCCTCGCCCGGCTGCGGGAAGTACCAGGGGCGCTTCCACTGGCCCACGTCCTCGAACAGCGCGCCGTGGGCGACGTGCCACGGGTGGATCGAGGTGATGCGGGCCGGGTCGAACAGCTCGCCGCGGCGGCGTCCGGCCAGGGCGGTGAAGGCGACCGGGGTGAACGGGGCGCGGAACGTCGTGGTGCCGATGGCGCCCGGGTCCTGCTCGTTCAGGGCGGCGGCGATGACGCCGATGGCGTTCACGCCGCTGGTCTTGCCCTGGTCGTTGGCCGTGGAGATGGACGTGTAGCGCTTGACGTGCTCGACCGAGCGCATCCCCGCGCCGGTCGCGCGCAGCACGTCGGCGACGCTCTGGTCGCGCTGCAGGTCCACGAAGTGGGTGTCCCACTCGCGCGGCTCGCCGGTCAGGCCGGGGACCAGCCAGAGCGGGCGGACCGGGCCGGCGACGGCGGCCGGCGCGGACGGGACGACCAGCGGGGCCGAGCGTCCGGTGCGCTGCGCGGCCGTGTGGCCGGCGTTCGCGCCCTCGGCGAGGGCCTCGTGGGTGCTGTACGAGCCGTTGAGGGCGCCGGCGGTCTGCTGGTCGGCGACCGGGGCGGCGGGCACGAAGCCGGCGACGGCCTCGTCCCAGCGGATCTTGCCCTGGCGCTGGCTGTGCAGGTGGACGACCGGGGAGAACCCGCCGGAGACCGCGAGCAGGTCCGCCTCGATGGTCTCGGGCTCGCCGGCGAGGGCGCCGGCGGCGTCGATGGCGCTGACGGTGACCGCGCTGACGCGGCCCGCCGGGCCGTCCCCGGCGGTGTCGACGACGGCGGCGCCGAAGACTCCGCGCACGCCGGTCGCCTCGAGGACCGCGGCGGCGGTCGCCGAGGGCTCCGGACGGGAGTCGACGACGGCGGCGACGCCGAGGCCGGCCGCGTGCAGGTCCTCGACGAGCGCGTAGGCGCTGTCGTTGGTGGTGGCGACGACGGCGTTGGTCCCCGCGGCGGCGGCGTACCGGTTCAGGTAGCTGCGCACGGCGCCGGCGAGCATGACGCCCGGGCGGTCGTTGTTCGCGAAGACGATCGGCCGCTCGTGGGCGCCGGTGGCGAGCACGACCTGCGAGGCCCGGACGTGCCAGACGCGCTGCCGGGACACGCCGCGGCGCTCGCGCGCCGGCAGGTGGTCGGTGCGGTGCTGGACGGCGATGACGTAGTTGGAGTCGTAGCTGCCGAACGCGGTGGTGCGGGGCAGGTACGTGAACTCCTCGCTCCCGGCCAGGCGGTCCATGGTGGACGCGACCCAGTCGAGCGCGTCGGCGCCGTCGATGGTCTCCCCGCGGGCGGAGAGCAGCGAGCCGCCGGCGGCCGGCTGGTCGTCGATGAGCATGGTGCGCGCACCGGTCTTGGCGGCCTCGCGGGCCGCGGCCAGGCCGGCCGGGCCGGCGCCGACGACGAGCACGTCCGCGTGCACGTACTTGCGGTCGTAGAGGGCCTCGTCCTTGCGCGGGTCGAGCGTGCCCAGGCCGGAGAGGTAGGAGGCCTTCAGGCCGTCCGTGAGGCCGACCGTGGTGGCGGCGAGCATGGACTCGTCGACGTGGCCCGGGAAGCGGGCCTCCACGGAGACGAGGGCGTTGGCCTCTTCGACCCCGGCGGCCAGGATGCCGCGGGCGCGGCCCCTGTACATGGACTGGCCGCAGTCGAGGCGCCCGGCCGCGACGAGCGCGCTGGCGATCGTGTCCCCGGCGAAGCCGGTGTACTCGGTGCCGTCGACGCTGAAGGAGACCTCGCGGGTGCGGTCGATGCCGTGGCCGGCGGCGCGGCCGGCGTCCAGGCGGGAGGTGGTCACTGGTTTCCCCCTTCGGTGGTGGCGGCCGGCTGGGGCTCGCCCATGCGGTAGGTGGCCTTGAATTCGTAGGTGGCGGTGTCGCGGAGGGCGTTGAACCACTTCCGGCACCCGGTGGAGTGGTTCCAGCGCTCCGCGAAGAGGCCCTTGGGGTTTGCGCGGTAGAACAGGAATTCGGCCCACTCGCGGTCGGTCAGTGCGTACGGGTCCTCGGGGTAGGCGACGTGGGCCTCGCCCCCGTAGTGGAACTCGGTCTCGTCGCGGGGCCCGCACTCGGGGCAGTTGATGAGCAGCATGGCGGTCCTTCCTAGTGCGCGACGGCGGCGGCGCCGTGCTCGTCGATGAGGTGGCCGGTTTCGAAGCGGTCCAGCGCGAACGGTGCGTTCAGCGGGTGGGCCTCGCCGGTGGCGATGGTGTGGGCGAACGTGTAGCCCGAGCCCGGCGTGCCCTTGAACCCGCCGGTGCCCCAGCCGCAGTTGACGTAGAGCTCGTCGATGGGCGTCGCCGAGACGATCGGGGAGGCGTCCAGCGTCGTGTCCACGATGCCGCCCCAGGTGCGCAGCAGGTGCGCCCGGGCGAAGATCGGGAACAGTTCGACGGCGGCGGACATCTGCTCCTCGATGACGTGGAAGCCGCCGCGCTGGCCGTACCCGTTGTAGGAGTCGATGCCCGCGCCCATGACGAGCTCGCCCTTGTGGGCCTGGGAGACGTACACGTGCACGTGGTTGGACATCACGACGGTCGGGTGGACCGGCTCGAACAGCTCGGAGACGAGCGCCTGCAGCGGGTGGGACTGGATCGGCAGGCGGAAGCCGGCCAGGTCGGCGAGCACGGAGGAGTGGCCGGCGGCCGCCAGGGCCACCTTGCCGGCGTTGATCCGCCCGCGGTTGGTCTCCACGCCGACGACGCGGTTGCCGTCCTTGATGAAGCCGGTGACCTCGCAGTTCTGGATGATGTCCACGCCCATCTCGTTGCACTTGCGGGCGAAGGCCCAGGCGACGTGGTCGTGCTTGGCGATGCCGGCGCGCGGCTGGTAGGTCGCGCCCATGACCGGGTAGCGGATGTCCTCGGAGGTGTTGAGGATCGGGCACAGCTCCTTGACCTGGTCCGGGGTCAGCCACTCGGCGTCGACCCCGTTCAGGACGTTCGCGTTGACGCGGCGCTGGGACTCGCGGACGTCCTGGAGCGTGTGCGCCAGGTTCATGACGCCGCGCTGGGAGAACAGGAAGTCGTAGTCCAGCTCCTCCGGCAGGCCCTCCCAGAGCTTCAGGGAGTGCTCGTAGATCGCCGCGGACTCGTCCCAGAGGTAGTTCGAGCGGATGATCGTCGTGTTGCGGGCCATGTTGCCGCCGGCGAGCCAGCCGCGCTCCAGAATGGCGATGTTCGTCATCCCGTGGTTCTTGGCCAGGTAGTAGGCGGTGGCCAGGCCGTGGCCGCCGCCGCCGACGATCACGGCGTCGTAGCTGGGCTTGGGGTCCGGGTTGTTCCAGAGGAAATCCGGGTGTTCGGGCAGCAGATCAGCCATCACTGGGCTCCCATCGGTGCGAGGTTCGGGTACAGCGGGTGGGCGGCGGCGAGGGCGGTGACGCGCTCGCGGAGGCCGTCGAGGGTGGTCTGGTCGGGGCCGTTCTCGGCGGTGCCGGCGATCAGGGCCTGGGCGATGATCTCGGCGACCTCCGCGAAGGCCTCCTCGCCGAAGCCGCGGGTGGCCAGGGCGGGGGTGCCGATCCGCAGACCGGAGGTGGTCATCGGCGGACGCGGGTCGAACGGGACGGCGTTGCGGTTGATCGTGATGTCGATCGCGGCCAGCAGGTCCTCGCCCTGGCGGCCGTCCAGCGCGGAGTGGCGCAGGTCGACCAGGACCAGATGCACGTCCGTGCCGCCGGTCAGGACGCTGATGCCGCGCTCGGCGACGTCCGGCCGGGAGAGGCGCTCGGCGAGGATGCGGGCGCCGGCGAGCGTGCGCTCCTGGCGCTCGCGGAAGCCCTCGCCGGCCGCGATGCCGAAGGCCACGGCCTTGCCCGCGATGACGTGCTCGAGCGGGCCGCCCTGCTGGCCGGGGAAGACGGCGGAGTTGATCTTTTTGGCGATGTCCGCGTCGTTGGTCAGGATGATGCCTCCGCGCGGGCCGGCCAGCGTCTTGTGCGTGGTGGACGTGACGACGTGGGCGTGCGGGACGGGGGAGGGGTGCAGCCCCGTGGCGACCAGACCGGCGAAGTGGGCCATGTCGACCATCAGGTACGCGCCGACCTCGTCGGCGATCGCCCGGAAACGGGCGAAGTCGAGCTGGCGCGGGTAGGCGGACCAGCCCGCGATGATCAGCTGCGGCTTGTGCTCGCGGGCCAACTCGGCGACCAGGTCCATGTCCACCGTGTGGCTGGCCTCGTCGACGCCGTAGGCGACGACGTTGTAGAGCTTGCCGGAGAAGTTGATGCGCATCCCGTGGGTCAGGTGCCCGCCGTGGGCCAGGTCGAGCCCGAGGATGGTGTCGCCCGGCTTGATCAGGGCGTGCATCGCGGAGGCGTTGGCCTGCGCGCCGGAGTGCGGCTGCACGTTCGCGTACTCGGCGCCGAAGAGCGCCTTCACGCGGTCGATCGCCAGCGTCTCGATGGCGTCGACGTGCTCGCAGCCGCCGTAGTAGCGCTTGCCCGGGTAGCCCTCGGCGTACTTGTTCGTCAGCACCGACCCCTGGGCCTGCATGACGGCCGCGGCGGTGTGGTTCTCCGACGCGATCATCTCCAGGCCATCGCGCTGGCGGGCGAGTTCCGCGTCGATGTGGGCCGCGACCTCGGGGTCGAGCTCGGCCAGGGACGCGGCCAGTTCGGCCGGGACCCGAAGGGCGCTGTCCGCCACCTGCGTCATGTGATGTCCTCCTCGTAGATCTTTCGTCGACCACTGATATATCAATGTCGGAATCAGAGTATGATGGGGATCACAGGACGTCAAGACCCCGGTTTCCGCCGGACCGAACGGAGGACGCATGAGCACGCAGACCGACGCCCCGCCGAGCGGGCTCTCGTTGGCCGAACAGGCCTACAGGACGCTGCGCGACCGCCTCATCATGCTCGACATCCCGCCCGGCGACCCGCTCAACGAGGGCCAGCTCGCCGCCGAGCTCGGCTTCGGCCGCACCCCGCTGCGCGAGGCCCTCAAGCGCCTCGAGACGGACCACCTCGTGGTGTCCTACCCGCGCCGCGGGACGTTCGCGACGATCGTGGACATCACCGAGCTGGCCGCCATCTCGGAGGTGCGCCTGCTCCTGGAGCCGCTCGCGGCGCGCAAGGCCGCCCTGACCACCCACCCGGCGATCCGCGCCGAGCTGGAGCACGTCGCGGACGCCATCGGTTCGATCGACGCCGGCCGCGACCGCCGCGACCTGATGGAGTACGACCTCGAGGTCCACCGCCTGATCTACCGCGCCGCCGGCAACCACCACCTCGAGGAGTCCCTCATCCGCCTGGACAACCTCGCGACCCGCATCTGGTGCCTGGTCCTGGACCGGCTGCCCGCCATCACCGAGCACATCTCCGAGCACGTCGACCTCCTCCAGGCGATCCTCGACGCGGACGCGGACGCCGCCGCCAGGCTGGCCTCCGAGCACGTGCGCCACTTCGAGCGGGCGGTCCGGGCGGTGCTGTAGCCGCCGTCGTGCCCCCGGGCCGGCCCCGACCGCGCCGCGGCGGGTGTGGAATCATGTGCGCATGGCAGCCCACGACACGACTTCCGACGACACGGCCACCCCGGGCGGCATCCAGTCCGTGGACCGGGCCATCACGGTCCTGGAGATCCTGGCGCGCGACGGCGACGCCGGCGTGGGCGAGATCGCCGAGGAGATGGGCGTGCACAAGTCGACGGCCTCGCGGCTGCTCAGCGCCCTGGACTCCCGGGGCATGGTCGAGCAGGAGCAGGGGCGCGGCCGGTACCGCCTCGGGTTCACCGTCCTGCGCCTGGCCAGCTCCATCCCCGCGCGGCTCAGCCTGACCAAGGAGGCCCGGCCGGTGATCGAGGACCTGGCCTACGAGCTGCGCGAGACCGTGAACCTGGCGGTGCTGCGCGAGGGCTACGCCGTGAACATCGACCAGGCCCGCGGGCCGTCCTCCATCTCCATGTGGGACTGGATCGGCAACCTCACGCCCCTGCACGCGACCTCGAGCGGCAAGGTCCTGCTCGCCGGACTGGAGTCGGATCGCCGGGCCGAGGAGCTCGGCAACGGCCGCCTCGAGCGCTTCACGCCGCGGACCGTGACGGTCCGCGCCGAGCTCGAGCGCGAACTGGAGCTCGTCCGTACGCGGGGCTACGCGACCGTCTGCGAGGAGTGGGAGCAGGGGCTGAACGCCATCGCGGTCCCCGTGCTGGACCACCGCGGCTTCACGATCGCCGCCGTCAGCGTCGCCGGCCCGGCCTTCCGCTTCGACCCCGAACACGAGGCCGGCCTCCCGGAGCGGCTCCGGGAGGCCGGCCTCGCGATCAGTGCGCGGATGGGCTACACGCCCCCGGACGAGTCAGCGGAGCCTGCGGCGTCAGCGTAGCGGCGGCGACGTCCCCGACCCGCTCGGAGACCCACTCGTGGAACTCCCCGATGTGGTGCTCGCTCGGGACGAGGACCCCGCCCTGGGCGTACACGCGGGAGGACATCGCCGGCTGGCAGCGCTCGCAGGCGTCGAAGTCCTGCAGGTTGACGCGGTGGAAGAGCTCGACCGAGGCGTCGAGGTCGCGCCCTGACTCGACGACCTGCGGCAGGTACA
The DNA here is from genome assembly GCF_056782315.1 of Arthrobacter paludis. Lineage (NCBI taxonomy): Bacteria > Bacillati > Actinomycetota > Actinomycetes > Micrococcales > Micrococcaceae > Arthrobacter > Arthrobacter paludis. The sequence continues at coordinate 174,594 of NZ_JBXAEW010000007.1, read as the reverse complement.
GCCAGTCGCACTCGACGACGGTGTGGTCGGCGGCCATGGGGAACATGCGGTGGACGATGACGTGGTCCGGGACCAGGTTCACGAAGACCGTGGGCTTGATCGTGATCGCGTAGTAGCGCCGGTCCTGGTCCTCCGACACGCCGGGGATCCGGTCCAGGCCCTCGGACCCGTCGATCGTGAACCCCTTGACGTCGTCGCCGAACTCCGCGCCGTGGCCCACGAAGTACTGCGCGGCCAGGCCGTCGGCGAACTCGGGCAGCACCTCGGTCAGCTCCGGGTGGATGGTGGCGCAGTGGTAGCACTCCATGAAGTTCTCGATGATGAGCTTCCAGTTGGCCTTCACGTCGTAGCGGATCCGCCGCCCCAGGCTCAGGTTGGCCACGTCGTAGCCGTCGATCAGGCCCGCGTCGCCGAGGCGCTCGGAGATGGCGCCGACGACGTCGTCCTCGAAGCTCGGCGGCTCGTCGGCGAGGCACACCCACACGTAGCCCATGAACTCGCGGACGTGGACCTTCGCGAGGCCGTACGTGTCGCGGTCGATGTCCGGCATCTTCGTCAGGTTGGGGGCGGCGATGAGCTTGCCCTCGAGGTCGTACGTCCAGGCGTGGTAGGGGCACTGGAACGAGCGCTTCGCCTCGCCGCTCTCCTCCATGCACAGCTTGACGCCGCGGTGGCGGCAGACGTTGTAGAACGCGCGGATCCCGCCCTTCCGGGTGCGGCTGATGAGCACGCTCTCGCGGCCGACCTGCACCGTGCGCCAGGCGCCGGGCTTGTCCAGGTCCGCCGAGCGGACGGCGCAGAACCACATCTGCTCGAAGATCCGCTCCTGCTCGGCGCGGAAGACGGCCTCGTCCACGTACGTGTGGCCGGGCAGGGTGGCGATCAGGCTCTCGGAGATGACGGTCTGGGACATGCTTGCTCCTTGGAGTGGCAGTGGTGGCGGTGGTGGCAGTGGTGGGGCGGGTGGTGGCTGCGTGGGGCGGTCAGGGCTGGGCGACGGCGGCGGCCTCGCGCTGCTGCCGGTCCAGCCGGCGCCGCCAGCCGGTGAACGTCTTGGGGCTGTTCGCGCCGAGGGCGCCGACGGCGGCGCCGCCCTCGCGGTAGACGGCGACGAACCGGCCGGACTCCACGGACCCCTCGATGACCTCGTGCTCCGGCGCGGACCGTCCGGCGAACTGGAGGCGGACCCCGTGCTGGTCGGACCAGAAGTAGGGGAGCGGGGCCGGGGCGGACGGCGCGGCCGGGTCGAGCAGCGTGGCCACGGCCAGCGCGGGGCGGTCGACGGCGCCACTCCAGTGCTCCACGCGCCGGTGCGTCCCGGCGGCCGGGTCGAACCAGGCCGCGCAGTCGCCGACGGCGACGACGCCGGGGACCGAGGTGCGGCCGGCGGCGTCGCAGAGGACGCCGCCGGGGGCCGCCGTCGCGACCTCCACGCCGGAGCCGGCGAGCCAGCCGGTGTTCGGGGCGGCCCCGATGCCGACGAGGACGAGGTCCGCGGGCACGAAGTCGCCGTCGTCCAGCGTCAGCCCCGTGACCACGGACTCGCAGCTGTGGTAGGTGGCGACGCGGCGCCCGCAGCGCAGGTCGACGCCGTGGGAGCGGTGCAGGTCGGCGACGAACGCCCCGAACCCGGCGCCGAGGGGCCCGGCCAGGGGCACCGGCTCGGGCGCGACGACCGTGGCCTCCATGCCCAGCTCGAGCGCGGTCGAGGCGACCTCGAGGCCGATGAACCCCGCGCCGACGACGACGAGACGGCCGCCGGGGCCCAGTTCGGGCGCGAGGGCGCGGGCGTCCGCGAGCGTGCGCAGAGTGTGGACGTTGGCCAGGCCGGCCAGCTCCGGCAGCCCGCGGGCGGACGCGCCGGTGGCGAGCACGACGCCGTCGGCCTCGACCCTGGTGCCGTCGGAGAGCCGGACGGTGCGGGCCTCGGCGTCGAGCCCGACCGCGGTGCGCCCGAGCAGCCATTCCGCGCCCAGCGGGTCCGGCCCGCCCTCGAGCGAGAGGTCCTCGAGGGAGAGCTGCTCCTCGCCGATCCGGCCGGCGAGGAAGTCCTTGGACAGGGGCGGGCGGTCGTAGGGCCGCTCGGCCTCGTCGCCGATGAGGACCAGCCGGCCGGTGAAGCCCTGGGCCCGCGCCGCGCGGGCGGCCGAGAGTCCCGCGAGCGATGCCCCGACGATGGCGAGTGTGCGCATCCGCGCCTCCTTGGTTCAGTTGCGAGTCCCGCAACGTGTTCCGTTACAGGGAACAGCGTGACCTCTCCGTGATCGCTGTGTCAAGCATCACATTTGAGCATTGACAGGACCGTCGCGGATCCTCCAATCTGTTGCCCGTGATGATCGGCGTTGATCATTGCGAAACTCGCCCCGGGTGACTCGCCCCGGGCCGGACATCCCGAAAGAGGTCCTCCCATGCACCAGGTCTGTCCGCTGAGCCAACTGGCCCGGGGAGACGCCATGCGCGTCGACACCTGGCCCCCGATCGCCGTCTTCCACACGGAGGAGGGCGAGTTGTTCGCCATCGACGACACGTGCACGCACCAGGACGCCTCGCTGGCCGACGGGTGGGTCGAGGACTGCGCCGTCGAGTGCCCGCTGCACGCGTCCCGCTTCAACCTCCGCTCGGGCGCGGTGGACGGGGCCCCGGCCAAGCTCCCGGTGCGGGTCCACGGCGTCTCGGTCGTCGACGGCATGATCGTCGTCGAGGAGTCGCAGGAGGCCCCGAACCTCCCGCCGGGCCTGACGGTCAACGGATAGGGGCGGCCATGTCGATCGACAACGACACCAGGGCACAGGGCGACGGGGCCGCGCGCGGGCCGGACGCCGAGCCGCAGGACGGGCAGGACGCTGCCGGACCGGCCGACCAGGCCGCCTGGGCCGAGGTGCCCGACGAGGAGATCCTCGAGGAGCTGCGCACCACGGCCGACCCGGAGCCCGGGACCGCGCGCGAGCGGGGCGTCGACCGGGTCCTCTTCGCGGTGGCCGGCGTGGCCGCGCTGGCCTTCGTCGTCTGGGGCTTCGCCGGCACCGAGAGCCTCGCCGCGGCGTCGTCCGCGGCGCTGGGCTGGGTCACGGAGAGCACGGGATGGGCGTTCGTGGCCGTCGCCTCGCTGCTGGTCGTGTTCGTCCTCTGGCTGGCCCTCGGACGCTTCGGCCGGATCCCCCTGGGCGCAGACGGCGAGCGTCCCGAATTCCGGACCGTCTCGTGGATCGCGATGATGTTCAGCGCCGGCATGGGCATCGGGCTCGTGTTCTACGGCGTGGCCGAACCGCTCTACCACTACATCGCCCCGCCGCCGGGGACCGTCGACGCCCAGACTCAGGAGGCGATCCAGACGGCGATGGCGACCTCCATCTTCCACTGGAGCGTCCACCCGTGGGCCATGTTCGCCGCCGTTGGCATCGCGATCGCCTACTCGACCTTCCGGCTCGGCCGCAAGCAGCTGATTTCCTCGGTGTTCATCCCGATCCTCGGCCTGCGCGGCGCGGACGGCTGGCCCGGCCGGGTCATCAACATCCTCGCGATCTTCGCCACGCTCTTCGGCACCGCGGCCTCGCTCGGCCTGGGCGCGATGCAGATCTCCAGCGGCCTGCAGGAGAACGGCCTGATCGCCGGCGCCGGCCCGACCGTGCTCATCGCGATCATCGCGGTGCTGACGGCATGCTTCGTCGCCTCCGCCGTCTCCGGGGTCGCCCGGGGCATCCAGTGGCTGTCCAACACCAACATGCTGCTGGCCGTGCTGCTGGCGCTCATCGTCTTCGTCGCGGGGCCGACCCTGTTCATCCTCAACCTCATCCCGGCGGCCGTGGGCGACTACCTGCGCGACCTGCCGACGATGGCCTCCCGGACCGAGGCCAGCGGGGGCGAGGAGATGCGCGCGTGGATGTCCGGCTGGACCATCTTCTACTGGGCCTGGTGGATGTCCTGGACGCCGTTCGTCGGCATGTTCATCGCCCGGATCAGCCGCGGCCGCACCATCCGCCAGTTCGTCACCGGGGTCCTGCTCGTGCCCAGCCTCGCGAGCGTGGCCTGGTTCGGCATCTTCGGGGGCACCGCGTTCCAGCTCCAGCAGACCGCGAACGCCACGCCCGCGGCGGACGACGGCCTGGTCCAGATGGTCGACGGCGAACCCACCATCGCGTTCGAAGGCGCCCTGTTCGACCTGCTCCACGCGCTGCCCGTACCCGGCTGGATCGCCGTCGGGGCCGGCCTGCTCGCCATGGTGCTGATCGGCATCTTCTTCATCACCAGCGCCGACTCGGCGTCCATCGTCATGGGGTCGCTCAGCTCCAACGGGAGGCTCGAGGCCCGCAAGGGCGTGCTCGTCTTCTGGGGCGTGCTCACCGGCGCGATCGCGGCCGTCATGCTGATCGCGGGCGGGGACGAGCCGGGCGAGGCCCTCTCGGGGCTGCAGCGGCTGACGATCGTGGCGGCGCTGCCGTTCACCGCCGTCGTCCTGCTCATGTGCCTCGCGCTGGTCCGCGACCTGCGCCGGGACCCGCTCGTGCTGCGGCGCCGCCTCGCCGACAACGTGGTCGAGCGGGCCATCCGCGACGGCGTCGACGCGCACCGGGGCGGCAGGTTCCGGCTCGTCACCCGCCACGAGTGCGGCGACTCCTGCGCCGAGCGGCCCTGCCCCGACGCGGGCCGGCGCCCCTAACCCACCCACCGACCATTCCACGACCTCCAGGAGCACCATGAACACGCCCCACGTCGTCATCATCGGCGCCGGCATCGTCGGCGCGAACCTCGCCGACGAGCTGGCCCAGCGCGGCTGGACCAACACCACGGTCATCGAACAGGGCCCGCTGCGCCTGGCCGGCGGCTCCACCTCCCACGCGCCCGGCCTCGTCTTCCAAACCAACCCGAACCGGGCCATGACGCAGTTCGCGCAGTACACGGTCGAGAAGCTGCTCTCGATCAGCCGCGACGGCTACTCGTGCTTCCGGCAGCTCGGCGGCCTCGAGCTCGCCACGACGCCCGAGCGCCTCGAGGACCTCAAGCGCAAGCTCGGTTGGGCCACCTCGTGGGGCATCGAGGGCCGGATCATCGACCCCGACGAGTGCGAGAAGCAGTGGCCGATGCTCAACTCCTCCATGGTCCTCGGGGGGCTCCACGTCCCCAGCGACGGCCTCGCCTCCGCCGCGCGGGCGGTCCAGCTGCTCATCGAGCGCGCCTCGGCCGCCGGCGTGCGCTTCCTGGGCGAGACGCCGGTGACGGGCATCGAGCGCAGCGGGCGCCGGGTCACCGGCGTGCGGACGCCGGACGGCATCGTGGCCGCCGACGTCGTCGTCTCCTGCGCCGGCTTCTGGGGCCCCGCGATCGGGGCGATGGCGGGCGTTCCCGTGCCGCTGCTGCCGCTGGCCCACCAGTACGCGACGACGACGGCGGTGCCGGGGCTGGGCGAGCGCAACGCCGGCATCTACCCGCTGGATCCGGGGCAGGGCGCCCAGCTGCCGATCCTGCGCCACCAGGACCGCGACCTCTACTTCCGCGAGCACGGGGACCGGATCGGCATCGGCTCCTACGCCCACCGCCCGCTGCCCGTGGACCTGGGCGCGCTGCCCGAGTACGCGGCCTCGGGGTTCTCCGAGCACCGGATGCCGTCGCGGTTGGACTTCACCCCGGAGGACTTCGCACCGTCGTGGGAGGACGCCCGCGAGCTGCTCCCGGCCCTGCGCTCCACGGAGATCGAGGACGGCTTCAACGGGGTCTTCTCCTTCACGCCGGACGGCGGCCCGCTGGTCGGCGAGGCCGCGGACCTGGACGGGTTCTTCCTGGCGGAGGCGGTCTGGGTGACGCACTCCGCCGGCGTCGCCCGCGCCGTCGCGGAGCTGATCGTCGACGGCTCCACCTCGACCGACCTGCACGGGTGCGAGGCCTCCCGGTTCGAGGAGGTGCAGACCGCGCCGGACTACGTCAGCGAGACGGCGCAGCAGAACTTCGTCGAGATCTACGACGTGCTGCACCCGCTGCAGCCGCGCACGTCGCCGCGGGACGTGCGCACGAGCCCGTTCCACGCCCGGCAGCGCGAGCTGGGCGCGTTCTTCCTCGAATCCTCGGCGTGGGAGCGGCCGCACTGGTACGAGGCCAACGCGGCGCTGCTCGACGAGCTGCCCGACGAGTGGCGGGAGCCGGAGCGGGACGCCTGGGCCGCCCGCTTCCACTCGCCCATCGCGGCGGCCGAGGCCTGGCGGACCCGGACGGCGGTGGCGATGTACGACATGACGCCGCTCAAGCGGCTCGAGGTGTCCGGGCCCGGCGCGATGGCGCTGCTGGAGCGGTGGAGCACCGGCAAGGTCGACAAGTCCGTCGGAGCGGTGACGTACTGCCTGATGCTGGACCCGGCCGGCGGCGTGCGCAGTGACATCACGGTCGCCCGGCTGGGGGAGGAGCTCTTCCAGGTCGGCGCCAACGGCAACATCGACTACGACCTGCTGCGCGCCGAGGCCCGGAAGCAGAGCGAGGCCGACCCGCGCGCCTGGGTGCAGGTGCGGGACACGACGGCCGGGACGTGCTGCATCGGCCTGTGGGGGCCGCGGGCGCGCGACGTCGTCGCGCGGATCAGCGCGGACGACTTCTCCAACGAGGGCCTGAAGTACTTCCGGGCCAAGCGCGTGCACCTGGCCGGGATCCCCGTCACGGCGATGCGCCTGTCCTACGTCGGCGAGCTGGGCTGGGAGCTCTACGCCGACGCGAACACCGGCCAGCGGCTCTGGGACGCGATCGCCGAGGCCGGGCGGGACCTGGGCATCGTGGCCGCGGGCCGCGCGGCGTTCAACAGCCTGCGGATCGAGAAGGGCTACCGCGCGTGGGGCACCGACATGACCACGGAGCACGGTCCCGACGAGGCCGGGCTCGGCTTCGCGGTCAGCCCGAAGCGGACGGGCTTCGCGGGCGAGGAGGGCCTGGCCGCCCGTCGCGCCGAGGGCCCGGCCCGGCGGCTTCGCTGCCTGGTGGTCGACGACGGGGAGGGCGTGCTCCTCGGCAAGGAGCCCGTCTTCGTCGCCGGCGAGCCCTCCGGCTACGTCACGAGCGCCGCGTTCGGCCACACGGTGGGCCGGCCCATCGCCTACGCGTGGGTGCCGGCCGGGCTGGGCGAGGGGGACCGCGTCGAGGTCGGGTACTTCGGGCGCCGTGTGGCCGCGACCATCGCCGCCGAGCCGCTCGTGGACCCGGAGATGGCGCGGATTCGGGGGTAGTCCCCGGCCCGCTGGCGGCGGGAACAGGCCATGGCGGAAGGCCGTCCACCAGAGGTGGGCGGCCTTCCGCGCTGCCTGCGCGCGGGGCCGCTACGGACGGGAGGACCGCCCGGGGCGGTGGAGTGCCCGGCGGGCGGGCGGCGATGGGAAAATGGCGGCAGACGCTTGACTGTGAGTTGTGCCACTGTATTCTCGTTGCAACCGAGTTGCCTTGAATGCAACTGGCAGGCCGACACGTCGTCCGCCCCACCCACACAACCCGCCCCGGCCCCTAGCCGCCGGAATCCCGGAGGGACGCCAATGTCCATTCACGAACAGGAAAAGGCCGCCAACGTCGGCGACCCCCAGACGCCCGAAACAGCCGAGCCCCGCCGCGCGCCGGGCACCCCCGCAGGGGACCCCGCGACGGTCGCCGCCGAGATCGCAGAGGAGGCCGGCCTGCGCCGCCGCAAGCCCCGCACCGTCGAACTCCCGCGTTTCCGCGGGCGCGTGATCCCGCCGCTGGACCGGGGCATCATCATGGCCCTGCCGCCGCTGCTGATCCTCGGCGTCGTCATCGCCGTCATGGTGGACCCCGACGGCGCATCCGGCCTGATCAACCGGCTTCGGACGTTCGTGACGTCCGGCTTCACGTGGTTCTTCGTGCTCTACTCGGTGGTCGCCGTCGCCGTCTGCACGTGGCTGTGCTTCAGCAAGGTGGGCGGCGTCCGCCTCGGCGGCCCCAAGGCCAAGCCCGAGCACAGCAAGTTCGCCTGGTACTCCATGCTCTTCGCGTGCGGCCAGGGCATCGGCCTCATCTTCTGGTCCCTGGCCGAGCCGATCCTGCTGCGCGAAGCGGCCCCGCTGATCCCCGCCGGCCCGAACCCGGGCGAGGCGGGCATGGTCTGGAGCTACTTCCACTGGGGTCTCACCGCCTGGGCGATGTACTGCGTCGTGGCCATCTGCCTGGCCTACTCGCACCACAACCTCGGCAAGACCCTGACCTTCCGCGAGGCCACGGTCGACATCCTCCCGAAGCGGGCCCAGCGCCCGGCCGGCGTCGTCGTTGAACTCCTGGCGATCATCGCCACCGTGCTGGGCCTGGCCACCTCGTTCGGTTTCGCCGCCCTGCAGTTCACCTCCGGCCTGTCCTCGTTCACGGGGCTGGCGGCCAGCCCCGGCGTCTGGATGGCCGTGATCCTCGGCCTGGGCGCGCTGACCGCCCTCTCCGCCTTCATGGGCGTCAACAAGGGCATGAAGCGCATCAGCGAGGCGAACTCGGTCCTGAGCATCGTCCTCGTGGTTGGCGTGTTCGTCTTCGGCCCTGCCGTCTACATCCTCTCGAACGTGTCGCAGACGTTCGGCTCGTTCTTCTACCACTTCATCCCGATGAGCCTCTGGGCCGAGGCCGAGACCTCCGCCGCCCCCCTCGCGTCCTGGCAGGACAGCTGGAGCGGCTGGTGGACCGTCTTCATCTGGTGCTGGGTCATCGCGTTCTCGCCGTTCGTTGCCGGCTTCATCGCGCGGATCTCCCGCGGCCGCACGATCCGTGAGTTCGTGCTCGGCGTGACCATCATCCCGTCCCTCATCGTCATGGTCTGGATCGGCATCATCGGCTCCGCCGGGCTCTACTACGACGACGCGAACGGCGGCTCCATCTCCGCGGACGTCGCCGAGGACACCTCCAGCGGCCTGTTCTCGATGCTGGGCATGGTCCCCGTCGTCGGCGGGGCGCTGATCGTGGTCGCCACGATCCTCGTCGCGACGTACTACGTCACGAGCCTCGACTCGGGAACGTACGCGCTGGCCGAGTTCGTCTCGGCGCCCAAGAAGTCCGGTCCCTGGTTCCGCGTGATCCTGGTCGCCAGCATCGCGACCGTCTCCCTGGTCCTGCTCTCGATCGGCGGCACCGCCGTGGTCGACACCGTCCAGACCGGCACGATCATCGGCGCCTTCCCGTTCTCCTTCGTCATCCTGCTCATGATCGCCAACCTCATCCGCCGCCTGCGCTGCCGCGACAAGGAGACCCGCCGCCTGGAGAAGGAAGTGAACGACCCGAACCACCGGCCCGAGGACGACCTGGTCGACGAGTCCGGCGTCCCCGTCGCTCCCGCCCCGCGGCCGGACGAGCCGGCCCACTAGCATCCTTTCCACACCGGCGGCGGCGCGCACCGCGTGCCGCCGCCACCGCACCACGAAGGAACGAACGCCCATGACACCCCAGGAACCCGCCGCGGTCAGGCTGGCCCACACCGACGCCCACACGTACCGCGAATGGGCCGCCGGCCCGGCCTCGACCGTCCTGGTCCCGGTCGGCGCCTTCGAGCAGCACGGACCGCACCTGCCGCTCGGGACCGACGCGATCCTGTCCGCGCGCATCGCCGAAGCCGTCGCCGAGCGCACCGGCGGACGCGTGGCGCAGCCCATCGCCTACGGCTACAAGTCCCAGCAGAAATCCGGGGGAGGGAACCACCTCCCCGGCACGGTCAGCCTCGACGGCGCGACGCTGTCCGGCCTCGTCCGCGGGATCGTCTCCGCCTTCCTCGAGCAGGGCGTGCGCAATGTCGTCCTCCTGAACGGGCACTACGAGAACTACCAGTTCCTCTACGAGGGCGTGGATCTGGCGCTGCGCGACCTCGGCATCCGGCCGGGGGACCGGCAAGCGGTGCTGCTGCTGTCCTACTGGGACTACGTCTCCGAGGAGACCCTCGCCCGGGTCTACCCGGACGGCTTCCCCGGGTGGGACATCGAGCACGGCGGCGTCCTCGAGACCTCCCTGATGCTCCACCTCGAGCCGGAGCTCGTGCGAATGGACCGCGCCGTGGACCATCCCGCGGCCGAGCTGCCGCGCTTCGACCGGCTGCCGGTGGTGCCGGACCGCACGCCGGCCACGGGCTGCCTCTCCGCCCCGACCGGATCCGACGCGGAGAAGGGCCGGCTGCTGTTCGAGCAAGTCGCGCAGGAGCTGGCGGACGACCTGCGGGCGGAGCTGGGCCTCGAGCCGGCCGCGGCGCCGGGCGTGCCCTCCGGCGACGCCGCCCTGGCTTAGCTCCGCGCTGCTCCGACCCGACGCACAGGGAGGGGGACCCACGGGTCCCCCTCCCTGTTTGCGTCCGCCCGGAAAATTTCCGCGGATACCCCCTTGACGTGCCATACGTCACACGAAATACTCAACGCAACAGGGTTGCAGCAAATGCAACACCACCTAACCCCCGGAGGCATCATGACCCAGCGCGAGAACGGCCAGACCCCCCTGGCCGCACCCGCTGTGGCAGCCGCGCCAGCTCCCGGCCCGGCCGCCCCCGTCGACGCCACGACCCGCCGCCGCGTCATCGCCGCGAGCTTCATCGGCAACTTCGTCGAGTGGTTCGACTACGCCGTCTACGGCTACCTCGCCGTCACCATCACGGCCGTGTTCTTCCCCGAGTCCGATCCGCAGACGGGCCTGATGCTCACGTTCGGGCTCTTCGCGATCTCGTTCCTCGTCCGCCCGCTCGGGGGCTTCGTCTGGGGCCACCTCGGCGACCGCGTCGGCCGCCGCACGGCCCTGTCCTGGTCGATCCTGCTGATGTCCCTGGCCACGTTCTGCATCGCGCTGATCCCGTCCTACGCGGCGATCGGCATCTGGGCGCCGCTGACCCTGCTGGCCCTGCGCGTGGTCCAGGGCTTCTCCGCCTCGGGGGAGTACGCCGGCGCGTCCGCCTTCCTGGTCGAGTACGCCCCCGCGAACCGCCGCGGCCTCTACGCCGCCGTCGTCCCGGCCAGCACCGCCACCGGCCTGCTGCTCGGCTCGCTGATCGCGGCCCTGCTCTCCGCCAACCTCGACCCCCAGCAGATGTCCGACTGGGGCTGGCGCCTGCCGTTCCTGCTCGCCGCGCCGATGGGCCTCATCGGCCGCTACATCCGGACGAAGCTCGAGGACACCCCCGCCTTCCGTGAGCTCGAGCAGGAGGACGAGGCCGCCAAGGCCCCCGTCGGCGCCCTGTTCCGCAACCACTGGCGGAAGCTGCTGCAGGCGGCCGGCGCCGTCCTGCTCAACGCCGTCGGCTTCTACGCGATCCTCAGCTACATGCCCACCTACCTCTCGCAGGAGATCGGGCTCGAGGAGACCGCCTCGTTCCTGGCGACCACGGTGGCGCTGCTGACCTACATCGGCTTCATCTTCGCCACGGGCATGCTGTCGGACCGCTTCGGCCGCAAGCGGGTGCTGATCAGCGCGTCGGTCGCGTTCATCGTCCTGACCGTCCCGGCCTTCCTGGCGCTCGGGACCGGGAGCTTCGCCGTCGTCGTCCTCGTCCAGACCCTGCTCGGCGCCATGCTCACGCTCAACGACGGCACCCTCCCCAGCTTCCTGGCCGAGATGTTCCCGACGCGGGTCCGCTACTCCGGCTTCGCCGTGAGCTTCAACCTCGCCAACGCAATCTTCGGCGGCACGGCGCCGCTCGTGGCCACCTGGCTCATCGCCACCACGGGCAGCAACCTGGCCCCCGGCTGGTACCTCATGGCCGCCGCCGCCGTCTCACTCGTCGCCGTGGCACTGTCCGCGGAGACCAGCCGCAGCGCCCTGCGGCACGAATAGACCACCCGACACACACCAACCCAGCGCCTCGGCGCCGCACGAAAGGAACACCACATGACCATCGCACCGAACGCCAACTCCGTCTCCGAGCTGGAGCGCCTGAAGGTCCTCCACAACGGCGAGAAGCAGCAGCTGACGTTCTCCGACGCGGAGTTCGAGCGCCGCCTGAACGGCCTGCGCCAGATCATGGCCGCCAAGGACCTCGACGCGGTCATCCTGACCAGCTACCACGGCATCAAGTACTACTCGGACTTCCTGTACACGACGTTCGGCCGCAACTACGCCCTGGTCGTCACCGCCGACGACTCGGTCACAGTGACCGCGAACATCGACGCCGGCATGCCGTGGCGCACCAGCTACGGCGAGAACATCGTCTACACCGACTGGAAGCGCGACAACTTCTTCTTCGGCCTGCAGGAGGCCCTGCGCCAGCGCGGCGTCAAGGCCCGCCGCCTCGGCGTCGAGGACGACGCCCTGCCGCTGATGGTGCGCCAGCGCATCCAGGCCGCGTTCGAAGGAGCGGAGCTGCTCGACGTCTCCCAGGACGCCATGCGCCAGCGCATGATCAAGTCCGCCGAGGAGATCGAGGTCATCAAGCACGGCGCCCGCATCGGCGACCTGGGCGGCGAGGCCATCAAGGCCGCGATCCGCGAGGGCATCTCCGAGTACGAGGTCGCCCTCATCGGCACCGAGGCCATGGTCCACGAGATCGCCAAGACCTTCCCGCACCGCGAGGTCCGCGACACCTGGGTCTGGTTCCAGTCCGGCATCAACACCGACGGCGCCCACAACTGGGCCACGACCCGCAAGCTGCAGCGCGGCGACATCCTGTCCCTGAACTGCTTCCCGATGACCTCCGGCTACTACACCGCCCTGGAGCGCACCCTGTTCCTCGGCCAGCCGGACGAGGAGAGCCTGCGCCTGTGGAACATCAACGTCGAGGTCCACCGCCGCGGCCTGGAGCTCATCAAGCCCGGCGCCGTCTGCAAGGACATCGCCGCCGAGCTCAACGAGATCTACGTCGGCTACGGCCTGCTCCCGAACCGCACGTTCGGCTACGGCCACTCCTTCGGCGTCCTCTCGCACTACTATGGCCGCGAGGCGGGCCTGGAGCTGCGCGAGGACATCGACACCGTGCTCGAGCCGGGCATGGTCGTCTCGATGGAGCCGATGATCACCGTCGCGGACGGCCAGCCGGGCGCCGGCGGCTACCGCGAGCACGACATCCTCGTCGTCGGCGAGGATGGCGCGGAGAACATCACCAAGTTCGGGTTCGGCCCGGAGAACAACATCATCGACGCCTAGGACCCCAGGGTCCACGGCGAGCGGACGGGGCGGCGCTGCCGCCCCGTCCGTGCCCCGGCGGAAGGAAGCACATGGCCACGACCGAACACACGGAGAGCGGCAACGGGACCCGCGGCGCATCCGTGATCGTCAACGTCGTCGAGGTCCTGCGCTGCTTCACCGTCGACGAGCCCCTGCAGGGCGTCACCGACATCGCGGCGCAGGTCGGCCTGCACAAGTCCAGCGTCTCCCGCATCCTGGCCACCCTGGAGCAGGAGCACATGGTCGAGCGGGACGAACTGTCCCGCAAGTACCGGCTGGGGCTTGGACTGATCGCGGTCTCCGGGCCGCTCCTGGCCAACCTCGACGTCCGCCGCGTCGCGATGGAGGACCTGCAGGCCCTGGCGGACCGGACGGGGGAGACCGCGGCGCTGAACATCTGGGACGGCGCCGCCGCCGTGACGGTCGAGCAGATCCCCAGCCGGCGCCAGGTCAAGCACACGTCCGCGCTCGGCAGCCGGTACACGACCGGCCTGAGCGCCAGCGTTCAGGTCTTCCTGGCGCACCTGGACCCGGCGCGCGTGCGCCACCTGCTCGACGCCGGGCGCATCCGGTTCGACCCCCCGGTGGACGCGGAGGCGTACCTCCAACGACTGGCCGGCGTCCGTCGCGACGGCCACGCCGTCAACCACGGCGAGACGTCCAGCGACGAGGTCGGGATCGCCGCGCCCGTCTTCGACCACCGCGGGGAGGTCGTTGCCACGGTCCTCGCGGCCGCGCCGTTCTACCGCGTCTCGGAAGACGAGGTCCCGGCCCTCGCCGGCGCGTGCCGGCACGCGGCCGAGCGGATCTCGCTGCGCCTGGGCGCGGTGCGGTGACGGAGCCGGACAGACCTCTGGCCTGGGCCCACGAGCGAGCCGGCGACGGCGCCTTCGACCACGCGTTGCACGGGGGCGCCGGACGCACGACCGTGCAATACCACTTCGCCCGTGAGATGAGCCTGCCCGTGGCAGTCCAGACTTGGGTCCTCGAACCGGGCGCCAGCGAGGGCGCACACGCCCACAGCGAGCCCGGCCTGGAGGAGTTCTACCTTGTGGTCTCCGGTACTGCGCGCATGAGCGTCGATGGGCGCCGCCATGAGCTGGGACCCGGCGATTCCGTGTTGTGCCCACCCGGCGTCGACCACGGCGTCGTCAACCCGGGGCCGGGCGACCTGCGTCTGGTCGTGGTCTGGGGCCCTCCGGGTGCGGCGGACTTCAGCTCCTACCCCACCTACCGGAAGGCTGTGGCGCGCCCGACGGCGTAGGCTCCGCGCGTGTCGAGGCACGATGTGGGGCGGCGGCCGCCCGCGGCCGCCGCTGGTGAGCGCGCGCCTAGTGCTGGATCCAGTACCGCAGGCCGAAGCCCACGAAGATGAGGCCGAACACCACGCCGATGAGCATTGGCGTGACGACCGTGCCGGACTGGATTCCCAGCAGGAAGGCGAACACCGCGAAGAGCAGGACGACGCAGAGGCCCGCGACGATGTACTCCATGCCCTCGTGGTGGTGTCGGGCCGTGGCTCTGGCCCGGCCCCGGTGATGGCGTATGGCGTGTCCCATGGACCAACGGTAGACCTCCCACACCGTGAGGGATAGGGGCCATAGGATGGATTCGGCACAAGTCGTGGCCAGAGGCAAGGCCGGCGGGCGCGCGCCGGGGAACGTGGGGGATGCGTGACCGAGGAGAACAGGTCCGGACAGGGATGGAACCAGCCGTCCCGCCAGGGGTGGGGAACTCCTGGGCCACCCGGATACGGCCAGCCGGGGCCATACGGCCAGCCGGGCGAACACGGCGGGCCGGGGCACTATGGCCAACCGGGGCACTACGGTCACCCGGGCCACTACGGCCAGCCGGGGCAACACGGCGGGCCGGGCCAGCCCTATCCCGCGTGGGGGCCACCGCCCCAGAAGGCCTCTGCGCTGACCATCACCGCGCTGGTGATCGGAATCGTCGCCGTCGCGCTGTCCCTGGTCCCCTTCATCAGCTACTCCGCGTTCCTGCTGGGGCCCGCCGCGATCGTGCTGGGTCTCGTGGCGCTGGCGAAGCGGCGCCCCCGCCGCGGTTTCGCGATCGCGGGCGTCGCGACCGGCGCCGCCGCCCTGGTCGTCGCGATCGTGTACGCGATCGTCATCGCCACCCTCTTCAACGCCATCGGGGACGCGACCGGAGAGACGGAGGGCTACACGTACGTCGTCGAGGGCGAGGGCCCCTACACCGTGACCTACGCGGCGTCGGACCTCATGAACCTCGGGGAGGAGACGACCACGGGCCGGTTCGAGCTGGGCGTGGAGGCGAACCGCGTGCTGGGGTTCCTCTCCGCCACGAACGCCGAGGGGGCCACGGGGAGCCTGAAGTGCACGATCCTCGACGCGTCCGGCCGGGTCGTCTCGACGGACACGTCGACCGGCCAGTTCGCCACGGTCGACTGCGCGACGGCGGAGCAGTTCGCCCAGTAGCGGGCCCGCGCTACGCCAGCATCGCGAACCGGCGCGCCACCCAGCCCGCCGCGCCCGGCCGGCGCACGAGCGCTCCGAGGGCGGCGGCCCGCGCCGCGAAGGCCGGCGCCGGAAGCGGCCGCCCCAGCGCCATGTTCACCTCGGCCTGCCACGCCGCGGTGCGTGCCGCGGCCAGCCGCCGCGCGGAGTAGCCGGCCCACCCCGCGGCGCCGGGGTCCGTGCCGGCCACCGCCGCCGCCAGCAGCGGGGCCAACTCGGCCGCGTCCGCGAGCCCGAGCGTCATGCCCTGTCCGCCGATCGGGCTGATCTCGTGCGCAGCGTCGCCGGCGAGGACCAGCGGCCCCGCCATCGCCGACGTGGCCAGCCGGCGCCGGGTGCCGAACCGGCTGGTCATGCCGGGGCAGGCCGCGTCGAGCCCGTGGCCGGTCCGGTGGAGCACTTCGGCCACGAGGCGCGCGCGGTCCTCCGGCCCGTCGTCCCCCAGCCGCACGACCCACCGGCGGCGCCCGCCGGGCAGCGGGAACGACTCGACGATCCCTTCGGGATGCAGGTACAGGGCCGCCGTCGCCCCGTGCGCGGTGGTGTCGGGGAAGTCGCCCATCAGATAGCGGTCCGGGTAGGTGCGCGCCGGCGGGTCGAGCCCCGCCGCGGTGCGCAGGGGCGAGCGGGCGCCGTCGGCCGCCACGACGTGGCGCGCGCGGACGATCCCCGGTTGCCCGCCGCGCCGGTAGTGGACGACGGCGCCGCCCCCGGAGCCGCGACCGACGCGCTCCACCGGGACGCCCCAGTGGAGGGCCCCGGGGGCGAGCGCGGCGAGCCGTTCGCGGAGCAGGGCCAGCGTGCGTTCCTGCGGCAGGGCCAGCACGAACGGGTGGGGGCCGCCGAGCACGGAGAAGTCGAGCCGGGCCAGCGGGCGTCCGTGGGCCAGGGCCAGGCCGTCGCGGATGGGCACGCCCTCGGCGACGGCCTCCTCCGCCACGCCGGCCTCCGCGAGGACGGCCAGGGCGGGCGGATGCAGGCCGATCGCGCGCGAGCCGGCGACCGGTCCCTCCCGCGCCTCGAGCACGGCGACCGGCACGCCCCGGGCCGCGAGCAGCACCGCGAGCGCCAGGCCGGCCGGCCCCGCCCCGGCGATGGCGACGCCGGTCTCCGCCGGCGGGGCGGGCGCGGCCGCCCGGGGGACGGCCTCCGCCGTCGTCTGGGGGACGGTCTCCGCCGCCGTCCGGGGGACCGGTGTCCCCGCCGCCCGGGCCTCCGGTCCCGTCACGGCCGGTGCACGGCGACGACGTGGAACGGCGTGCCCGCTCCCGTCTCCCACCGTCCGGGGACCGCGCGGGCCAGCTCGGCCTGCGTGTAGCTGCGGCGCAGGGACGCGAGCCCGTCGTGCCGGATGAACGAGCCCGGGGCCAGCGGGACGGCCGCGGCGGAGAACAGCCACCACGCCAGGGCGGAGCGGCGCAGGTCGTTGTGCACGGCGATCCGCGTGGCCAGGGTCTCCGAATCCGCCAGCAGGCCCGCCAGTTCAGCGTCCGTGAGGTGGTGGAGCATGTGGTTGGAGACCACCGCGTCGAACCGCCGGCCGGCGCGCACCAGGTCGGCGCTGTGCGCGGCCTCGAAGGACACCCGCCCGGCCGTCGAGCGGTCCCGGGCGGCGGCCCGCACCGCGTAGTCGTGGGCCCGCGGGTTCGGGTCGATGCCCGTGGCGCGCAGCTCGATCCCGTCCCGCGCCGCCCGCCGGACGAGCCACCGCGTCACGTCCCCGCCGCCGCAGCCGACGTCCAGCAGCGTGCGCGGCGCCACCGGTGCGGCGGGCCCGGCCGGATCCGGCGCCGCCGTCGTCCGCTCCTCGAGCGCCGGCTTCAGCCACCCCCGCCACAGCGTCTCCCAGCCGGCGAGGGCGCGGTTGACCACGGGGAAGCGGGCGTAGGTGCGCTCGAGCCGGCGCGGGTCGGCGTCGGGGGAGTCCATGAGCTCGACGGCGCCGGGCTCCCTCCGCTCGAAGCGGCCCACGCCTACTCCCCGGGGAGGAGGGTCATCAGGGACGTCTCCACGGTCAGGCCGGGCCCGAACGCCATGGAGCAGACCCGCCCCGCCTCGCCGTCGGCGAGGATGTCCCGCAGCACGAACAGCACGGTGGCGCTGGACATGTTGCCGTAGTCGCGCAGGACGCGCCGGGCCGGGCCGAGCTGGCCGTCGGAGAGGCCGAGCCGCTTCTGGACCCGGTCGAGGATGGCGCGCCCGCCGGGGTGGATGCCCCAGTGCGCGATGCCCGCGGGGTCCGCGCCGGCGAGTTCGGCGTCGCCGGCCAGCAGCGGCTCGAGCGCGCCGGTGATGTGGTCGTCGATGATGTGCGGGACGTACGTGCCGAGCACCATCTCGAAGCCCTCGTCGCCGATGTTCCAGGCCATCGCGTCCTCGCCGACGGGCGTGAGCGTGGTCGCGAACGCGTCGAGGGAGAACGCGGGGCCGGCGGCGGGCAGGTCGCGGGCGGTGACGACGGCGGCGGCCGAGCCGTCGGCGAAGATCGCCGAACCCATGATCGTGTCCGGGTCGTTCGAGGTGCGCACGTGCAGCGTGCACAGCTCGGTGCAGACGACGAGGACGACGGCGCCGGGATCCGCCCGGCAGAAGTCGTAGGCGGCGCGCAGGCCGGGGAAGGCCGCGTAGCAGCCCATGAAGCCGAGGTGGTAGCGGTGCGTCTGCGGGTGCAGCCCGAGCGCGCGGACCAGCTGGTAGTCGGGGCCGGGGTTGTAGAAGCCGGTGCAGGAGACGGTGACGACGTGCGTGACGTCGTCCGGCCCGATGCCGGGGACGGCGTCGAGGGCCTTCTTCGCGGCCTCCGTGAAGAGCGGCGGCGCCTGCTCGGCGAAGTGGGCGTTGCGCACCTTCGTGCTGGGGGAGAGGAGACGGTTGCCGGCGCGGTCGTAGAAGACGCCCTGCGGGGCGTCCGGGTCGAGGGTCAGCTCGGCGATGGCGCTGTACCGGGTGGCGATCGCTGCCGAGTCGAACGACGTGGAGACCAGCCGCTGGCCGAGCCGGGTGAGCCCCGGTTGGGCGGCGAACACGTCCCTGACCTGCTCCTGGTGCAACACGGTGGGAGGGACGGCCGTTTCGATGGCCCGCAGCATGACGGTCATGGCGCCGAACCTAGGGCGGGGCCGGGGGCGGGTCAAGGGGAGCGGCCCCCGGCGGCCGGCTACCGGCGCTTGCGGTGTCCGACGGCGCGGCGCGCGGCCACCGTGCGCTCGAGGAGCCCGACGGCGGTGGGCGCCTCGACGCCCGGGCCGAGCGCCGCGTAGCAGGGGGCCTCGTGGGCGGGGCGCGCGTCGTCGTCGTACCGGTAGGGCAGGTAGCTGCCGCCGGCCTGCCGGACGATCAGCGCCCCGGCGGCCACGTCCCACGGGTTCGTGTCCAGGCCGAAGGCGACGTCCGTCCAGCCCGCGGCGACGTGGGCCAGCCCGAGCGCGCCGGAGACGGTGCGGCGCACCGTGGCGTACGTGGTGACGAGGTCGCCGAAGCCGGCGACCGCGGCCGGCCCGTCCAGCGCGATGGCCTCGCCGGACGGGTAGTCCGTCATGACGGACAGGTGCCGCTCGTCCCCGGCCGCCGCCGGCGGGCGGAGCGGCTCGCCGCCCAGGTACGCGCCGTCCAGGTCGGCGGAGAACAGCAGGTCCGCGACCGGGTCGTGGATGACCCCGGCGACGACCTCGCCGTCGACCGCCGCCGCGATCGAGACGCAGAAGAACGCGACGCCGTGGGCGAAGTTGCTGGTCCCGTCGATGGGGTCGACGATCCACTCCACCCGGCCGGTGCCGCGGTGCCCGCCCTCCTCGCCGAGGATCCGGCTGTCCGGCTCGCCGGCGAACAGGTGCCGCTCGAGCGCGGCCTCGGTGGCGCGGTCGTGTTCGGTGACGAGGTCGTGGTGGTTGCGCTTGTTCTGGGCGGCGACTCCGGAGCGGAACGCGGTGCGGAGGGAGGGGGCGACGGCGGCGGCCGCCTCCTCGGCGAGCGTGCGCAGGCGGACGGACTCGCGGCGCAGCGGGACGGAACCGGGGGCGGGGGGCGGCGGGGTGTCGGTCACGGTTCCACCCTAGCGGCGGGCGGGCCGCGGCCGGTGTGGGCAAGGGCACCCTTGCCAGCCCCCCGCGCCGGGCTTACTGTTGCTGCAGGCAATAGTCGCCTCGGTCAACCATCCGGGCGCACCGCCTTCCGCCACCACGCCCGGGACCACCACGCGCCCGGGCGTCGCCCGCGCCGACGACCATGACCGGCGCCGCCGACCACGAGGAGCCGCCGCATGCCCGCCGCCGATGCCACCGTCCTGGACCTGCTCGGGCAGATCCACCGCTTCCAGCGCGCCGTCCGCTGCGCCGCGCAGAAGGGGCTGACGGACGCCGACCTGGGCACCGCGTCGCTGGCCGTCCTCGCCTTCGTGCAGCGCAACGAGCCCACGCGGGCCACCGACATCGCGCGCTGGCTGGGCGTCGGGCCGGCCGTCCTGAGCCGCCAGATCTCCGACCTCGAGGCCGGCGGGCTGCTGCGGCGCGGGCCCGACCCCACGGACGCCCGGGCCCAGCTCGTGCGGCTGACCGACGCGGGACGCGACGCGCTCGAGCGCGAGGAGGGCCGGCGCGCGCGGCTGCTGGGGGAGATGCTGGCGGACGTGGACGACGACGCCGTCGCCCACGCGGCGGACGTCCTGGACAGGCTGAACGCGGCCCTGTTCGGCGCCCTCGGGGCCGAGCCCGCGGCGGTGCGGCCGTGAACGCCGGTCCGCCGCGGCGGCCCGCTGTGGAGGACGCCGCCGTCGGCCCCCACGGCACGCGCCGGGACGTCGAGGACGCGACCGTCCACGTGCCCACCTCCGAGTTGCCGGCCGTCTCCGTGGAGCCGCACGCCGTCGCCCCGTCGCCGCGCGCGGAGGGGCGCCCGGCGGACGTGCCGGCGATGTCCACGCGCGAGGTCCTGCGGGCCATCGTCGGCGTGCTGGCCAGCTTCTTCGCGGCCATGCTCTCGGTCACGATCGTCACCATCGCCCTGCCGACGATCATGGCGGACCTGGGCGGCACCCAGACCGACTTCGCGTGGACCATCACGGCGACGCTGCTGGCGAACGCGGCGACCACGCCGATCTGGGGCAAGCTGGCCGACTTGTTCGACAAGAAGGCCCTGACCCAGGTCAGCATCCTCATCTTCATCACCGGGTCCCTGCTGGCCGGCTTCGCGCTGAACATCCCCATGCTGCTCGCCGCCCGCGTCCTGACCGGCCTCGGCATGGGCGGCCTCACCGCGCTGGGCATGGCCGTCATCGGCAGCGTGATCCCGCCGCGCGAACGCGGCCGGTACTCCGGCTACTTCGGCGGGGTCATGGCGACGGCGACCGCGGGCGGGCCGCTGCTCGGCGGGCTCATTGTGGACACCCCGCTGGGCTGGCGGTGGACGTTCTGGATCGGGATCCCGGTGGCCCTGGCGTCCATGTGGCTGATCCACAAGACGCTGCACCTGAAGCACCGGCCCCGGAAGGTCTACATCGACTGGGCCGGCGCGGCGCTCGTGACGGTCTCCGTGTCCACGCTGCTCATCTGGTCCTCGTTCGTGGGCAAGGACGGATACTTCGGGTGGGCGTCGTGGCAGACCGCGGCCATGGTCGGCGGGTCCGCGGTGCTCATCGCCGTCCTGCTGTGGATCGAGGGGCGCGTGCCCGAGCCGGTGATCCCGCTGAAGATCATCGCCCAGCGCACGACGTCCCTGGCGATCCTGGCGTCCGTGGCGATCGGCGTGGGCATGTTCGGCGCCGCCGCGTTCCTGGGCCAGTACTTCCAGCTCTCCGTCGGCGTGAGCCCGAGCCTGGCCGGCGTGCTCACGCTGCCGATGATCGCCGGAAACCTCATCGGCTCCGTCGTCTCCGGGCAGCTGATCAGCCGCTTCGGCCGCTGGAAGCGGTACCTCGTGGCCGGCGCCGCCATCAACACGGCCGGGCTCGGCGTCCTCGGGACCATGCACTCCGACACGCCCTATTGGATCCTCGCCCTGGCGATGCTCGGCAACGGCCTGGGCATGGGGATGATGCTGCAGAACCTGGTCCTGGCGGTGCAGAACACCGTCAAGGTCACCGACATCGGGTCAGCGTCCTCCTCGGTCGCGTTCTTCCGCGCCGTCGGGGGCGCGGCCGGCGTGGCGGTCCTCGGATCGGTCCTGTCCAACCGGGTCGTCGCCCTGACCTCGGACGGGCTGGGCGCCCTGCACCTGCTCGGCCCGGACGGGGGCGGCGCGGCAGCCACCAGCGGCGCCGACCTGTCCCGTCTGCCCGAGCCCGTCCGGGACGTCATCGCCGGCGCCTACGGGGAGGCGACGGCCGCGGTGTTCCTGCTCTCCGCGGCCGCCGCGTTCGTCGCGTTGGTGTGCGTGCTGTTCATCAGGGAGGTGCCGCTGCGCCGGACGGTGTAGCGGGGGCGCCGCGGCCGTGGCCGGCCGCTCAGCCGGCCACGTAGAGCAGCCGCTTGTTGGCGAACTCGTCCATGCCGAACGGTCCGAGCTCGCGGCCGAAGCCGGAGCGCTTCGTGCCGCCGAACGGCATGTCCGCGCCCGGCGCCATGGAGGCGTTGACGTTCGACATCCCGACGTCGAGGCGCTCGGCCACGGACCGGGCCGCGTCCGGATCGGCGCTGAACACGGCACCGCCCAGGCCGAAGGCCGTGTCGTTGGCCAGGGCCAGCGCGGCCTCGGCGTCGGCGGCGCGGTAGACGACGGCGACCGGCCCGAACAGCTCCTCCGAGTAGGCGCGCATGTCCGGCGTGACGCCGGTGAGCACGGCGGGGGAGAAGTAGGCGCCGGGGCCCTCGGCGAGTTCCCCGCCGGCGTGCAGCGTGGCACCGCGCTCGACGGCGTCGCGCACCTGCTCCGCGATCTCCTCGGCGCCGGCACGGGTGGACATCGGCGCGAACGTCCCCGGGGCGGCGACGGCGGGGTCGCCCGGAACCAGGCCGCGGGCCAGGGCCGCCAGCTCGGCGACGAACTCGTCGTGGATGGCGTCGGCGACGATGATGCGCTTGTTGGAGTTGCACGCCTGCCCGGTGTTGCCCATCCGGGTCCGCCACGCCGCCGCGGCGGCCGCCGGCACGTCGTCCGCGTCCAGGACGACGTAGGGGTCGGAACCGCCCAGTTCCAGGGCGACCTTCTTCAGGTGCCGGCCCGCCTGCTCCGCCACGATGGCGCCGGCGCGCTCCGAGCCGGTGAGGGACACGCCCCGGATGCGCTCGTCGGCGACGATCGCCCCGATCTGGGCGTGGGTCGCGTAGACCGTGGTGTAGACGCCGGCGGGAACCCCGGCGTCGTCCATGATCCGCTGGATCGCGGCGGCGGAATCCGGGCAGTTCAGGGCGTGCTTGAGCACGATCGTGTTGCCCAGCACCAGGTTCGGCGCCGCGAAGCGGGCCACCTGGTAGTACGGGTAGTTCCACGGCATCACGCCGAGCAGCGCCCCGACCGGCAGGGTTTGGACGACGGCGGTGCCCGCGGGCGTCGGCAGGGGGCGGTCCGCGGCAAGCTCCGCGCCGTGGTCCGCGTAGTAGCGCAGGATGTCCGCGCTGAAGCGGGCCTCGCCGATGGCCTCCGGCAGGGGCTTGCCCATCTCGGCCGTGATGATCCGGCCGAGTTCCTCCGCCCGCTCGTCGAAGAGGTCCGCGGCCCGGCGGACCACGTCCGCGCGCGCCGCCATCCCCAGACCCCGCCAGGGCTCGAACGCCGCGTCGGCCGCCGCGACGGCTGCCTCCGCCTCCGCATCGGTCGCCGGGGGCACGGTCCTGAGGACCTCTCCGGTGGCGGGGTTGACGACGCGGTAGTGGCCGCGTGCGACCTCGGTGAGCGTGGGCTGGGACATGGGGTTCCTCTCGAAGGGGCCGGTTCCGGGGCGTCGGGGGCGGGTGCTCAGGCGTGCGCCCAGGGGAGTGGCGCCGCGGGGGAGCGCTGCGGGCCCCACGGCGGGTGATCCGCACCACAGACTAAATACCTACACGAGCAAATGTAAAGCCCGCATCCCCTACCGGCTTGATGACACCCGAAGCGGCATGCAAGCGCCGGAAAGAAAGCTGCGTCACAGTATTGCGTTCGTAAAACATCTACGTTTATGGTTTTCTCTGTCACATCCCGATGTAACGTGCATCACTCCCTGTTCCGCCCTTCCGGAGCACCCACCTGACCGCCGTACCGAGGAGATACCGTGTCCGCTGATCCGATGCAGGCCACCCCGCCGGGCGCCACCGCGCAGGACGACGACGCCGCGCACCTGGCGTCGCTCGGCTACGAGTACGACCCCCAGTTCAAGCGCGAGATGACCTTCTGGGGCAACGTCTCGCTTGGCTTCACCTACCTGTCGCCCGTCGTCGGGATCTACAGCCTGTTCGCCGTCGCCCTCGGCACGGCCGGCCCGCCGATGTTCTGGTCGCTCGTGATCGTCGGGTTCGGGCAGTGGCTCGTGGCCTCCGTCTTCGGCGAGATCGTCTCCAACTACCCGGTGGCCGGCGGCGTCTATCCCTGGTCGCGCCGCCTCTGGGGACGCAAGTGGGGCTGGATGAACGGCTGGGTGTACCTGGCCGCGCTGCTCACCACGATCGCCTCCGTCGCCTACGGCGCGGGCCCCTACCTCGCGGCCTTCCTCGGCATCGAGGGCAGCGTCGACTCCACGATCGGCGCCGCCCTGGCCGTCATCGTGCTCGCGACGGTCCTGAACCTCATGGGGACCAAGGTCCTCAGCCGCGTCGCCATGATCGGCCTGCTCGCGGAGCTCGGCGGGGCGCTCGCCGTCGGTGTCTGGCTGCTCCTGTTCCACCGCCACCACGACCTGGGCGTCCTGTTCGACGCGTTCGGCGCCGGCGAGGGCAGCGACTACTTCATCGCCTTCGCCGCGGCCGGCCTGATCGGCATCTACCAGTACTACGGCTTCGAGGCCTGCGGCGACGTCGCCGAGGAGGTCCCCAACCCGGGCCTGCGCATCCCCAAGGCCATGCGCATGACCATCTACATCGGCGGCGCCGCCGCGATGTTCATCTGCCTGTCCCTGATCCTGGCCGTGCCCAACTTCGGCGCCGTGATCTCCGGCCAGAGCGCCGATCCGCTCAACGAGGTGCTCGCCTCCGCGTTCGGCCCGGTCGGGCACAAGGTCGTCCTCGCCGTCGTCCTCGTCTCCTTCGTCTCCTGCGTCCTGAGCCTCCAGGCCGCCGCCAGCCGCCTCTCCTACTCCATGGCGCGCGACGGCATCCTCCCGGCCAGCGGCCTGCTGTCCCGCTTCAGCGAGTCGCGCCACGTGCCGCCCTACTCCCTGCTCGTGGCCGCCCTCTTCCCGGCAGTCGTCGTCGTAGGCTCCAAGATCTCCGAGGACGCACTGGTCGCGATCATCTCCTTCGCCGCCATGGGCATGTACCTCGGCTTCCAGATGGTCGTGCTGGCAGCCCTCCGGGCGCGGCTCAAGGGCTGGCGGCCCGCCGGCAAGTTCAGCCTGGGCGGCTGGGGCCTCCCGGTGAACGTCCTCGCCCTCGTCTGGGGCGTCCTCGGAATGGTCAACATGGCCTGGCCCCGCACCCCCGAGGCCGGCTGGTTCGCCAACTGGATCGTCCTGATCTCCACCGTCGTCGTTGTCGCGGCAGGGCTCGCCTACCTGGCCGTCGCCAAGCCCCACCTCAAGGGCAACGCGCCCCACGCGGACGCCGTTCCCGCGGCCTGACCCGCCGCCCCGACCCACGAAAGGACCACGACCATGAGCGTCGACACCCACACCGCCCACGACGTGCCGTACCTGGACGTCTCCGACCCCGCGTTCGGCATGCAGACCGAGCAGGTCCGCGAGGCCCGCGAGCGCAGCTGGTACGCCCGCACCAACTACGGCATCGCCGTGCTGCGGTACGACGAGGTCTCCAAGCTGCTCAAGAACCCCAAGCTCCGGCAGGGCAGCGCCAAGTGGCCGGCCCACAACGGGGTGACCTCCGGGCTGTTCCACGACTGGTGGATCAAGAACCTCCTGGTCCTCGAGGGCGAGGACCACCACCGGATCCGCCGCCTGCTCAACCCGGCGTTCTCGCCGAAGCTCATCAAGGGCCTCGTCCCGCGGTTCCAGGACCTGGCCCATGAGCTGGTGGACGGCTTCATCGACCGCGGGGAATGCGAGTTCATCTCGGAGTTCGCGGAGCCGTACGCGACGCGCGTGCTGACGATCCTGCTCGGCATCGACGAGTCCGAGTGGCCGAAGATCGCCCGGCTCGCCTCCACGGTGGGGCTCGCCCTCGGGGTCACGTTCAAGCGGGACCTCGACAAGGTCGACGCCGCCGTCGGGGAGCTCTACGCCTACGCCGAGGACCTGATCCGCGACCGCCAGGCCAACCCGGGGGACGACTTCGTGAGCCGGCTCGTGCTGGCCAGCCGGGACGGCGACCGGCTCAGCGACGAGGAGCTGCGCAACGCGCTCGTCCTGCTGATCTTCGGCGGCATGGATACGACCCGGAACCAGCTCGGACTGGCCATCCAGTCGTTCCTGCGCAATCCCGCGCAGTGGGACCTGCTCGCCGAGCGCCCGGAGCTGGGGCAGAAGGCGGTCGAGGAGGTCATGCGGACCAACCCGACGGTCACCTGGGTGACCCGCGAAGCCGTCGAGGACTTCGAGTACCAGGGCGTGCACATCGCCGCCGGCACGACCGTGCACCTGTTCACGCAGACCTCGGGCACCGACCCGCGGGCCTTCCCCAACCCGGAGATCGACCTCACGGCCGACCACGCCCCCCACTACGGGTTCGGCGGCGGCGTCCACCACTGCCTGGGCCACTTCGTCGCCCGGGCCGACATGAGCGAGGCGCTGCCCCTGCTGGCGCGCCGGCTCAAGGACCTGCGGCTGGCCGGCGGCGACGAGTGGCTGCCGGACTCCGGCAACACCGGCCCGATCCGCCTCCCCATCGCCTTCACGGCGCGCTAGCGCCACCACGACCACGGCACCACCACGCAAGGAGCACCACCATGGGACAGATCACCGTCGACCGCGCGCTGTGCGACAACCACGGGCAATGCGCCATCTCCGCCCCCGACGTCTTCCGCATCAACGACGACGGCATCCTCGAGTACGTGGAGACGTTCGACGACGCGCTGATGGACGACGTCGAGGAGGCCATCGACGTGTGCCCGCTGCAGGCCATCTTCCTCAAGGACTAGCCATGGGCCACATCGTCATCGCCGGCGCCTCCATGGCCGGGCTGCGCGCCGCCGAACAGCTGCGCGCCGCCGGCTGGGAGGGCCGCGTGACCCTGGTCGGGGACGAGCCGCACGCCCCGTACAACCGGCCGCCCCTGTCCAAGGAGCGTCTGGCCGGGCCAGGGACCGTGGACGAGGCGGCCGCCGCGCTGGCCTTCCGGCCGCGGCGCAGCGCGACCGACCTCGAGTGGCGCCTGGGCACCGCCGTTGTGGCCGCCGACCTCGCGGCGCGGACCGTGCAGCTGTCCGATGGCGGGGTCCTGGGCTACGACGGGCTGGTCGCGGCCACCGGCCTGCGGCCCGCACGCGTCCCGGCCCCCGGCCCGCTGGCCGGACGGCACGTCGTCCGCACCGTCGAGGACGCCGTCGCGCTCCACGCGGCCCTGGTTCCCGGCGCCCGCGTGGTCGTCGTCGGCTCCGGCTTCATCGGCTGCGAGGTCGCGTCGACCGCCGTCGGACTCGGCTGCGGCGTGAGTCTCGTCGAGGGCGCGACCGGACCCATGGAGCGCTCGGTCGGGCGGGAGCTGTCGGGCGGCGTGCGCCGCCTGCTGGCCGGGCGCGGCGTGCGGACCCTGCCGGGCCGGCGCGTCGCCGCCTTCCTCGGCGACGCCGTGTGCACCGGGGTGGCGCTCGACGACGGCGCCCGCCTCGACGCCGACGTGGTCGTGGAGGCCGTCGGCTCGCACTGCAACACCGAATGGCTGGACGGCAACGGCCTGGACCTGTCCGGGGGCGTGCCGTGCGACGCGAACCTCCGCGTCCTGGGCACGGACGGTGCGCCGCTGACCGGCGTCGTCGCGGTCGGGGACGTCGCCCGCTTCCCGGACGCCGGGCTCGGGCTCGCCCCGCGCCGGGTCGAGCACTGGTCCACGCCGACCGACACCGCAAAGATCGCCGCACCGGCGCTGATCGCCGGGCTGGCGGGCGGGTCCGTGGCCCCGGCGGAGGCCCCGCTGCCCTCCTTCTGGAGCGACGTCTTCGGGATCCGCATCCAGGGAGTCGGGCACCCGTCCATCGCCGACGGGGTCCGCGTCCTCGAGGGCGACCCGTCCGATCCCGCGGCGGGAACCGCGCTGGCGTACCTGCGCGCCGGACGCCTGGTCGGCGCCGTGACCGCGGGGCTGCCCGCCCAGAAGCACCTCAAGCTCCGGCAGGACGTCGTCGACGCCCTCGCCACCGGGACCCGCCCCGAGCCGGTCCTGGCCCACTCGTGAACACCGAACCGAAAGGTACGACCATGACCACGCAAGCCGTGCGCAGCGCCGCCACCGACGCGATGCTCGACAACACCGCCTTCGCGGCCCACCGGGAGCGCAACCTGGCCCCCGACACCGTCCGCGAGCTCGGCCGCCGCATCGAGGCCGCGGGCGTCCAGTACATCTACTACGCCCTGCCGACCATCGGGGCCCGGATGGTGGCGAAGATGGTCCCGGCCGAGCACTTCCGCCGGAACCTGGAGAAGGGCATCGCGTTCCACCGCACCGCCCTGTCCGACCTGCAGACCGACCGCTATGGGAACCTCATCGGCGGCGGCATCGAGGCCAAGGAGTTCTGGGGCCTTCCCGAGCCGGAGACCTTCACCGTCCTGCCGTGGGACACCACGGTCGCCCGCGTCTTCTGCACGGCCTACGAGCCGCCCCACCTGCCGGAGGTCGGCGGCCGCCCGCTCGCCATCGACACCCGGGCCCTGCTGCGGCGCACCCACGAGGCGTTCACGGCGCGCACCGGCTTCGAGGTCCGTTCCGGCACCGAGCCGGAGATGACCTGGGAGGGACCCGGCCTCGAGGTCGTCAAGAAGCCGGGCTCGAGCCCCGCCTACCAGGTGGAGAACCTCGAGAAGATGCGCCCGATCTACCAGAAGGTCGTCTCCTACGCGAAGGCCATGGGCCTGGACATGATCGAGGGCGACTACGAGGACGACGGCCAGCTCGAGCTGAACTGGATGTACGACCGCGTCGAGAACACCGCCGACCGCCTCCTGACCTACCGCCAGATCTGCCGGCAGGTGGGCCGCGAGCTCGGCGTCACCGCGTCGTTCATGCCCAAGCCCTACAACGGGCAGATGGGCAACGGCTGCCACCACAACCTCAGCCTCTGGTCCGGCGACACCAACGTCACGGAGGACGCTGGCCGCGTCGAGCTGCACGTGTCCGAGACCGCCCGCCACGCCATCGGGGGCATGCTGGAGCACGCCGCCGGCTCGATGGCCGTCATGGCCTCGACCGTGAACTCCTACAAGCGGTTCTGGGACCCGGGCCAGTTCGCCCCGGCCACCGTGAACTGGGGCCTGGACTCCCGCGGCTGCCTCATCCGGATCTCCGCCAACGGACGCATGGAGTACCGGGTGCCGGACGCCTCCGTGAACCCGTACCTGTCGCACACGCTGCTGCTCGCGGCGATGCAGGACGGCCTGGAGCGCCGGCTCGAGCCCGCCGCGCCGGACTGCGGCGACGACACGCTGCCGGCCGGCCCGCAGCTGCCGATGACCCTCGGCGACGCCATCACGTCCTTCGTCGCCGACACCCACCTCACGCGCCAGCTGCCCGAGGACCTCGTGTCCATCTACACGCAGCTCAAGCAGGACGAATGGGCCCGGTTCTGCGGCGCGATCACCGACTGGGACCGCCAGATGTACTGGGAGACCACGCCGTGACCGCGGCGCTGAGGCTGGCCTGCATCGACTCCGACGCGCCCCCGCTGTTCGGGCTGGCGGAGCCGGACGGGACGCGCCGCGGCTACGAGCCGGCCGCCGCGGAGCTCGTCGCGGCCCGGATGGGCCGACGGCTGGAATGGGTCGTCATGGCCTGGGACGACATGCTCCCGGCCGTCCGGGACCACCGGGTCGACGCGGTCTGGTGCGGCCAGGGCATCATCCCCTCCCGGCAGGAGATCGTGGACTTCACGGACCCCTACGCCGTGTTCGACGAGACCGTCCTGGTTCGGGCCGGCGACCCGGCGCGCTCGGCCGCGGACCTGGCCGGCTACCGCGTCGCGGCCATCGAGGGCAGCGCCAACATGCGCCTCGCGGAGTCGTTCCCCGGGGCGGTGACCGTGGCCTTCACCGGCGACGACGTCTTCGGGGACATGATCGCGGCCCTGCGCCGCGGCGACGTGGACGCGATGGTCGACGACGACGTCGTCACCGTGCCCCTGGGCGGGGACCCGGACTTCGACGTCGCGTTCACCCACCCGACCGGCAACCGGTGGGGCGTGGGCGTGGCGAAGGACAACCCGGGCCTGCTGGCCGAACTCGACGCGGCCCTCGCCGCCGTCGTCGCTGACGGCAGCCTGCGGCGCGCCTGGGACGAGTGGATCCCGGCGCTGCCGTTCCCGCTCGGCGGGAGCTCCGCCGAGGAGGCCGGGCCCGGCAGGGGCACGGACTCCCTGGCGGCCTCCGCGACCGGGACGGCGGGCCGGCCGGAGGAGGTGCGGGCGTGAGGCGGCCGCTCGTCGGCGTGCCCGGCATGTGGTCCTCCGGCGTGCACGGCATGCGCTTCGCCGGCGTCGCCGTCGCGGTCGAGGTGCTCCGGTCCATCGACCGCGCCGGCGGCGAACCGGTCGTCCTCTTCCCGGGGTCGTCCGAGACGCCCGCCCAGCAGCTGGCCCGGCTCGACGCCGTCGTCTTCCCGGGCGGGGCCGACGTCGACCCGGCACGCTACGGCGGGACCCCCGACGGGCACTACTGGCCGGCGGACTACGCGGGACAGGACGGCTACGAGGCGGCCCTGCTGGAGGAGGCCATCGCGCAGCGGATTCCCGTGCTCGCCATCTGCCGGGGGTTGCAGCTGCTCAACGTGGTGCGCGGCGGCACGCTCGTCCCGCACCTGGAGCCCGGCGCCGTGACCCACAAGGACGCCGTCCACGATGCGCGGATCCACGCCGGGTCGTTGCTGGCCACCGTGGTCGGGCCCGGTGCCGTGCCCACGTCGTCGTACCACCACCAGGCGGTCGCCTCCGTGGGCCGTGGCCTGGTGGTGACCGCCCGGGCCGGCGACGGGGTGGTGGAGGCCCTGGAGCTGCCCGGTTCGCCGCTGCTGGCGGTGCAGTGGCACCCCGAGGACCTGGCCGCGACGTCGCCGACCGACCACCAGTTGTTCGAGTGGG
This sequence comes from Arthrobacter paludis, assembly GCF_056782315.1. Classification (NCBI taxonomy): domain Bacteria; kingdom Bacillati; phylum Actinomycetota; class Actinomycetes; order Micrococcales; family Micrococcaceae; genus Arthrobacter; species Arthrobacter paludis. The sequence continues at coordinate 143,722 of NZ_JBXAEW010000007.1, read as the reverse complement.
TCGTCGACGCCGGGCGGGCCAGGTCGGCCCACGCGCTCCCCGTCGCCGAGGGGGTGGGCGCGTGAGCGGGTCCGACGACTCCCGGCTGGAGTGGGCCGACGTCCTGCGCGAGGGCTGGCAGGACGCGAACCCCGGGGGCCCGCTGGTCGCCGTCGTCGTGTCCCTGACGTTCCCGGGGATGGGCGGGGAGAGCCACGCGATCATGAAGGCGTTCACGCGCAGCGCGTTCGACGAGCTGCTGGACCGCGGCGCCCGCGTGCTCCCCGTGGACAGCGCGGCCGCCGACGCGGCCGTCGCGCCCGCGGTCGCCGCGGCCGACGGCGTGTTGTTCCTGGGCGGCGGCGACGTCGACGCCCGGCTCTACGGGCACACGGGACCCGTGCCCAACGAGTACGGGATGGACCGGGCGGCCGACGACTACTGCCTCGGCCTGCTCGGGCGCTCCCTCGAGGTGGACCAGCCCGTCCTCGCGGTCTGCCGGGGGTCCCAGCTGCTCAACGTGGCGCTGGGCGGGACGCTGATCCCCGACCTGCAGCCCGCCGACGGGCACAAGGGCGGGCCGGGAGAGCCGCTGTTCACCGACGAAGCGGTGACGCTCGAGGCGGACTCCAAGGTCGCGGCGGCGTACGGGCGCACGCGGGTCACGGTCCGCTCCGGCCACCACCAGGCCGTCGCCCGGGTCGGCGAGGGGCTGCGCGTCACCGCGCGGGCCGACGACGGCGTCGTCGAGGGCACGGAACACACCGGGAAGACGTGGGTCGTCGGCCTGCAGTGGCACCCCGAGGACCGGGACGGGTCCGAGGGGGACCGGGCGCTGATCTTCGGCGCCCTCGTCGCCCAGGCCGCGCTCCGGCGCGGGCACACCGCCCAGCGCGCGTAGCGTCGGCGCGTGCGCCCAGCGCGCGGAGTGTCGGCGCGTGCGCCCAGCACGCGGGGCGTGGGCGCGGCTGCCGCCCCTGCGGGGCGGCCGCCGTCAGCGCATCGAGTCGGCGCCGCCGGCGCCACCCGCGACCAGCAGGGACAAACCCAGGTGCGGGACCGGCAGGGGATGCAGTCCCTGCACGTCGTCCCGGACGCGCTCGCCGACCAGGTACCGGCCGGAGTTGCCGAGGATCACCCGACGGCTGGCGTTGAGGAGCGCCGCGTCGCCGGGAAGCCGGCGCAGCGCGGGCATCAGGAGGGTCTCGAGGTCCTCCACGCGGATGTCGTAGCCGGCGACCCCGGCGAACGCGCCGTCGACCACGAGGGCGGCGGCGTGCGTCAGGATGTAGTCGTCCGCCCCCAGGTAGTCGACGTAGGGCCCCCACAGGGCCTGGCCGCCGCGGGTCGCCGGTCCCGTGAAGTAGGGGAGCCGCTGGTAGTCGTAGAACCGGTCGCTGCCGGGCGTCAGGTCGATGTTGAGCGGCACCGCGCCCTGGGGCGAGCGCACCCACCACGGGAGCGTGTCGGTGCCCTCCTCGAACCGCTGGGTCAACAGCGTCGCGCCGGCCCCCACGGCATACGGGTGCCCGTCCAGGAACCGCGCCGCGCAGGGGCGGACGGAGTCGGTCGACTCCGCCGCGAGGAGGGAGCCGCGGCGGGGCGCGGCCTGGAGCACGGCGCCGACCTCGGCCGCCAACTCGGCGAGCGCGGAGACGGCCGCGGCGAACCAGTCGCGGATCTCGGTGGCCGCGGGGGGCAGGGGACCGGCGGTCATGGGCGCGCCTCCTCGGGGGCGGGGCCGTACCGAAGCACCAGCTTGGTGTCGATGAGGTGGTGGGTGTTGCGGCGGACGTGCTGGAGGACGATTTCCCTCGCCCGGTCGGCCTGTCCGGACGAGATCGCGTGGACCAGCGCCAGATGCTCGGCGGCGACCTGCTCGGGGTCCATGGCGGGCCCGAGCGGGGCCCACAGGACCTGGCCGAGCTCGGCCTGGAGCCGGATCTCGGCATTGGTCAGGCGCGGCGACTGCGCGGCGATCGCCAGCTCGATGTGGAAGCGGCTGTCGGCCGTGGCCCGCGCCTCCGGCGTCTCGGCGAGCAGGATCTCCCGCCCGCGGTCGCCCAGGCGCTCGATCTCCTGCGCCTCGGCCCGCTCGGAGGCCAGACGGACCGTCGCGGCCGCGATGGCGGAGTGCTCGTCCCCGATGTCCCGCAGCTCGGCGATGGACTTGTGGTCGAGCCACTCGCGCAGGGGGTCCAGACCCTGGGTGGGGCGGGCGGTGATGAAAGTGCCGCCGTTGCGCCCGCGGCGGGTCTCGGCGATCCCCTCGTCCCGCAGGGTGGCCAGGGCTTCCCGGACCGTGGCGGGCGAGACCCCGAAAAGCTCGGCCATGGCCGCCTCGCTGGGCAGCCGCTCGCCGACGTGCAGGAGCCCCAGGGAGAGGGAGGTCTTGAGGCGGTGGACGATGGCGTCGGCGCGCTCCACGGCGGGCAGGGACCGGTAGACCTGCGACTGAAACGCGGTGACGATCTCCACCCGGCACTCCCTCCCGCGGGACGGGCGCCCGCACGCTCCATCGTAGGCGCTGGCCCCGCGCGGCCCCGGCGCGAACCGCCCGGGCGCCGAGGCGCGCCGCCCGGCGCATTGGCCGATCCGTCCACCGCACTGGACGCCGCGCACAAGGTGACCCGGGACACGGGGGAGATAGCGTGAGCGCCGACACATTCAGTGAAAGGCTCACCATGGCAGAACCACGCACCGCGGCCGGCGCCGCCCACCCGACGCCGGCTGCCGGTCACGCACACCCCGCGCCGCCGGCCGGCCCGGCCCACCCGTCGCCCGCCCCCAGCGCCGGGGGTTCGTCCAGCGCCGATGGCGCGCTACGGGACCAGCGCCCCGCGGGCGAGGGCGCCCCGCGCTTGAAGAAGGTCCTCGGCCGCTGGGACACCCTGGCCATCGGAGTCGGCGCGATGATCGGCTTCGGCTGGGTCGTGCTCACCGGCGGCTGGGTCTCGACGGCCGGGCCGCTCGGCGCGGCCGCCGCGATGCTGGCCGGCGGCGGGATCATGGCCATCGTGGGCCTGACCTACGCCGAACTCGTCGCCGCGATGCCCAAGGCCGGCGGCGAGCACAACTACCTGCTCCGCTCGATGGGCGCCCGCTGGTCGTTCATCGGCTCGTGGGGCATCACCGGCGGCTACATCACCATCGTCGCGTTCGAGGCCGTCGCGCTGCCGAAGACCGCCCTCTACCTCTTCCCGGACCTCAACCGCGTCCTGCTGTGGGAGATCGCCGGATCGGAGGTCTACCTGACGTGGGCGCTGGTCGGCGTGGCCGCCGCCGTCGTCATCACCTGGATCAACGTCATCGGCGTCAAGGTCGCCGGCGTGGTCCAGACGTTCGTCGTCCTGTTCCTGTTCGCGATCGGCGCCCTCCTGCTCCTCGGCACCTTCACGGGCGGCTCGACGGCGAACCTGGAGCCCCTGTTCAACCACGGCGCCGCCGGCTTCTTCGGCGTGATGATCGTCGTGCCGTTCATGTTCGTGGGCTTCGACGTCATCCCCCAGTCGGCCGAGGAGTGCGACATCCCGCCGCGGCGCATCGGCCGCTACGTCGTCATCGCGGTGCTCATCGCGGCGGCCTGGTACGTCATGGTCGTCCTCGCGACCGCCTCCTCCATGCCCGTCGGCGCGCTCGCCGGCAGCGAGCTGGCGACGGCGGACGCGATGGGCGCGCTGTTCGGCTCGGACCTCATGGCCAAGGTGCTCATCGCCGGCGGCATCGCGGGCATCCTCACGTCCTGGAACTCGCTGCTCATGGGCGCCTCCCGCCTGCTCTACGCGATGGCCTGCTCCGGCATGCTGCCCGCGTGGTTCGGCCGGCTGCACCCGAAGTACCACACGCCCGCCAACGCGCTCCTGTTCATCGGCGGCCTGTCGATGCTGGCGCCGTTCTTCGGCTCGGCCATGCTCGGCTGGCTGGTCGACTCCGGGTCGCCGAGCATCGTCGTCGCCTACCTCATGGTGGGGCTGGCGTTCGTGATCCTGCGCCGCCGCGAGCCGGGCATGGACCGGCCGCTGCGCATCGGCGGGCGCGGCCGCGCCGGCGAGGCCGTCGGCATCGCGTCCGCCGTCCTGTGCGCCGGCCTGCTCTCGCTCTACCTGCCGGGCATGCCCGCCGCCATCGGCCTGGCGCCGTGGGTGCTGTTCGGGCTCTGGTGGGCGCTCGGCGCCTGGTTCACGGCGCGGATCCCGCGCGGGATCAAGCCCGGCCCGGACGCGGAGCACGAGCTCCTCGCCCGGCTGGCGGCCCGCCGCGCCGAGCGCTGGGGGTAGCGCCGGGCGCTGGGGGTGGCGCCGGGGCACCAGGCCCGCGCACCTCGGCGTGCGCGGGCCGTCAGCCCGCCCGGCGGGCCCGGCCGATCTCCGCGTGCAGCGCCAGGTACAGGTTGGCCACGGCCGCCGCCGACCCGATGGATTCCCCGAGCAGCTCGCCGGCCTTCTGGAGGCGGTACCGGATGGTGTTCGGGTGGACGAACAGGCGCGCCGCCGTGGCGTTCACGTCCAGATCCGCCGCGAGGTGGGCCACGACGGTCTCCAGCAGGTCCGGCCGCGCCGCGAGCGGGGCCGCGTAGCGCTCGAGACGGTCGGCGTCAGAGCCGTGGCCACGGCGGGCCAGCAGCCAGCTCGCGGGATCGATGTCCTCCACGTGGACGACGGCGGGGCCGCCGTCGCCCATCCCGTCCCGCGCCAACCGCGCAGCCGTCGCGGCCGACCGCAGCATCCGGGGCGCGGCCGTGAGCGTCTCCCACGCGTCCGAGACCCCGACCGCGAGTCCCTCGCCCGCCGCCGCCTCGAGCCACGCGTCCGCCGCGGCGGCGTCGGCGGCCACCGCCCGGAATCCGGGTGGCGCCGCCGGCCCGCGCCCCGACTCGGCGAACAGCAGGGGCAGGCCGAGTCCGGCGGCCGCGTCGACGAGGCGCGTCGCGGCGGCCCCACCGAGCGGGCTGCCGTCCCGGGTGTCCGCCACGACGGCCCGAAGCCAGCCGTAGGGCTCGAACCCGAAGGGCCGCATCCGCTCCCACGTCCGCGGCTCCCGGGCGGTGTCGATGCCGTCGGCCAGGGCGAGCAGCAGCTCGGCATTCTCGTGGCGGAGGCTTCCCGCAGCGAAACGGGTGATGCCGCTGATGGCCCCGAGGATCCGCAGCGTCGTGTCCAAGAGGTGGGGGCCGGAGTCCTGGATGGCCCCGGCGCCGATCCCGGCCAGGGCGATCACGTAGCCGCGCCCGTCGAGCACCGCCTGGCGCGCGAGCACGGTCCAGCGGCCCACCTGGAACGGCCCTGGAGCGGCGTGGCGCTGCCACTCGGTCCAGACGAGCCGGGTCGGGCCGGCGCCGGTCGACTCGACGAGGCGGCCGCCCTCCTCGTACAGCATGGCGGAGCCGCGACCCAGGCTGCCGAGCCGGTGGACGACGGCGGCGACGGGGTCGTCGGCGGACATAGCCGCGACGAGCGCCTGGGTGGCCCGCTCGGCCCTGACCGACCGGTGCAGCCGCGCGGCGGCCCAGCGCTCGGCGATGTGCGCCTCGATCCGCTGGAAGGGCACCCCCGCCGCCACCGTGAGCAGTGGCAGCCGCCGCGTGGCGCAGGCGTCCGCCAGTGGCTGCGGCACCCGGTCGTGCACTGGCCCCAGGCCCCACAGCAGGGCCGGTACGCCCGCGCGCACGAGCGAGGCGACGAGCGAGTCGGCCCGGGTGCGGCTCGGCCCGTCCGGGGAGAAACCGAGGCCGGTCGTGAGGAGCGCGCAGCCACGGGGCAGCCACGGCGCGGGGTCGGGCAGGTCGCACGAGTGCGCCGCGGCGACCGGCGTGTCCGCCGGCCCGGGGACGACGGCACGCAGCCCCAGTTCGTCGGCGGCCAGTAGCCCGCCGAGCGTCGCGGCCGCGGAGGCGGGGGCACGGCCGTCGTCGAGCGGGCCAACCGCGGGGCCGCCGCCGCGCGACCCGCCGGTGGCCTGCTCGTCCAGCTCTTCGCCCATCGAGAGTCCCTTCCGCCGTTTTGGAGATTCCACAAAGGCTAGCGCGCAGGCTTTCGTTCCCGCCAGAGACGCCGCCCCGCTCCGGCCGGGAGAGTGGGGTGCATCACATCCCTTCCCTTCCTGTCCGGAGGTAGTCCCGATGACTTCAGTCCGAGTCGCCGTCGACGTCGGCGGGACGTTCACCGACGTCTGCGTTTTCGACGAGACGACGCGCGCCATGCGCGTCACCAAGGTCCCCTCGACCCCCGACGATCCCATGCTGGCCGTGCTCGCCGGCGTGGAGCGCGCCCAGGTGGACCTGTCCACGGTGTCCTTGTTCTCCCACGGCACCACCGTGGCCACGAACGCCCTGATCACCCGGCGCTTCCCGAAGGCGGCCATGGTCACGACGCGCGGGTTCCGCGACGTGCTCGAGATCCGCGACGGCACCAAGGACGACCTTTGGGACGCCTACAACGACGTGTCCGGTCCCTACATCCGCCGGCGCGACCGGTTCGAGGTCACCGAGCGGATCGACTTCGCGGGCAACGTCGTCGAGCCGCTCGACGAGGACGAGGCGCGCCGCCTGGCCGCCCTGCTCCGCAAACGCGGAGCGACGACGATCGCCGTCTGCTTCCTGAACTCCTACGCGAACGCCGCCCACGAGGTGCGCATGCGCCAGATCCTCGAGGAGGAGCTGCCGGACGCGACCGTGTGCACGTCGGCGGAGGTCCTGCCGGAGATCTTCGAACACGACCGCTTCAACACGGCCGTCTCCAACGCGGTCCTCGCCCCGCTGGTCACCGGCTACGTGGACCGGCTCGCGGACCGGCTGCGCGACGGCGGCTACCGCGGGGACCTGCTCCTGCTCCACAGTGGCGGCGGGTCGATGACCCCGCCCATGGTGAAGCGGTACCCCGTGCGGCTGGCCGCCTCCGGGATCGCGGCCGGCGCCATCGCCGCCAAGCACGTGGCCCAGCAGTGCGGGTACGACAACGCCGTCGGCCTGGACATGGGCGGAACGTCCACGGACATCGCGCTCGTCTCCGGCGGCGAACTGCGCGTCACCAAGGAGTGGCAGGTCGAATACGGGCACCCGATCGTCTTCCCGAGCATCGAGGTGCTCACGATCGGGGCCGGCGGCGGATCGCTGGCCCACATCGACATCGCGGGGTCCCTCCGCAACGGCCCGCAATCGGCCGGCGCGGACCCGGGACCGGCCTGCTACGGCACGGGCGGCGACCAGCCGACCAACTGCGACGCCAACGTCGCCCTGAACCGGCTCGGCACCAGCCTGGCCGGCGGCGTCAAGACCCTGGACCGGGACCGGGCCCGCGAGGCCGTCCACCGCGCCGTCGCCGCGCCCCTGGGGCTGGCCGACGACGAAGCGGCCCACGCCATCCTGCAGGTGGCCAACGCAAACATGGCCGACGCCGTCCGGCTGATCTCCATCCGTCGTGGCTACGATCCGCGCGACTTCGCCCTGGTGGCCTTCGGCGGGGCCGGCGCCCTGCACGGCGCCGAGGTGGCCCGCGAGCTGAGCATCCCGACCGTCGTCGTCCCCGTCAGCCCCGGCGTCACCTCCGCCCTCGGCTGCCTGCTCGTCGACATCCGGCACGACCTGTCGACGATGTTCACCGCCAAGGCCGCCGACGTCGACCCCGACGACGTCGAGCGGAGCTATGCGGCGCTCGAGGCTGACGCCAGCGAGCGCCTGCGCCACGAGGGCGTCGCCGACGAGAACGCCGTCCTGCAGCGCGTGATCTCCATGCGCTACGAGGGCCAGTGGCGCTCCCTCTCCGTGCCCATGGGCTCCGGGCACGGCGCGCTGGAGGCGGCCGTGCAGACGTTCCACCAGGAGCACGAGCGCGAGTTCAGCTTCCGGCAGGACGACCAGCCGGTCGAGATCTACCAGCTGCAACTGACGGCCGTCGGCAAGACCCCCAAGCCCTCGTTCGCCCCTGCGGAACGGCGCGACGACGCACCGGGAGTGCCGGTGGAGCGGCGCAGCGTCTACTTCGCCGAGACGGGCTGGACCGAAACGCCCGTCTACGAGCGGTCCTCGCTGCCGGCCGGCACCGCGTTCGAGGGCCCGGCCATCGTCGACCAGCTTGACTCGACCACCGTCGTCCCGCCCGGATCCCGGGCCGAGATCGACGAGTGGCTGAACATCCGCATCCACCTGGACCCGACCCCCGCCGCCAAGGAGCGCTGAGATGACCGAGACCCTGCTGACCCGCCCCGGCCGCCCCGGCCCGGCCGCGGCCCCCGCCGCCCTGGACCCGGTGACGTTCGAGGTCCTCAAGAACGCGTTCGCCACGAGCGTCGACCTCATGAGCGAGCAGATCCTGCGCACCTGCTACTCGTTCGTCATCTACTCCCGCGACTTCTCCTCAGCCCTCTGCGACGCCCGCGGTAACACCGTGATGCAGGGCTCGGGGGACATCGCGGTGCACGTGGGCACGCTCCACTTCCAGTGCAAGGCCGTCCTCGAGGAGTTCGGCTCCGACATCCGCCCCGGCGACGTCTTCGCGATCAACGACCCCTACCGGGGCGGGACCCACTTCAACGACGTGTCCTTCATCCGCCCGATCTTCGCCGAGGGCGAGATCATCGGCTTCGCCCAGAACAAGGGGCACTGGGCCGACATCGGCGGCAACGTGCCCGGGTCCTTCGACGTCAACGCCAGCGAGCACTTCGGCGAGGGCCTGCGCATCACCCCGGTGCGCATCTGGTCCCGCGGCGTCTTCCTTCACGACGTGGCGCAGCTGCTGGTCTCCAACACCAGGGCGCCGGAACAGGCCATGGGCGACCTGCACGCCCAATCCGAGGCCACTGCCGTGTGCGAGCGGGAGGTCCTGCGCCTGGTCGAGAAGTACTCCAAGGACACGGTCGTGGAGGCCATGCAGGAGACGCAGGACTACGTCGAGCGCACGGTCCGGCGCAAGCTGGCGTCCCTGCCGCACGGCGAGTGGGAGACCACCGACTTCCTCGATCTCGACCCCGGCCGCGGCGAGGGACTGGTGCCCATCCACATCCGGCTGCGGCTCGACGGCTCCGGGATCCACTACGACCTCACCGGGTCCGCCCCGGCCGTGGAGACCTTCCTGAACTCCGGCTACGGGACCACGTTCTCGGCCATCTACGCGGGCACCAAGACATTCTTCCCGGACGTGCCGTTGAACTCGGGCTTCTACGCCGCCGTGACCGCGGAGATCGGGCCGGAGGGGACCGTCGTCAACGCCGGCTGGCCGCATGCCGTGACCGGGTTCTGTTCCGGCCCGTACGAGAAGGTCATGAACGGGATCTTCGAATTGTGGTCCCGGGTGATGCCGGAGCGCGCCATGGCGTGCGCGTTCAACCTCGAGTACCTGCTGATCGGCGGGAAGGACGCGCGCACCGAAAAGCAGCCCTACTTCATGTGGTACGACTGGATGGCCGGCGGCTGGGGCGGCCGCGCCTCGAAGGACGGGGCGACGGCGACGGCGCCCGTGTTCGGCCCCGGCCTGGCCGTGCAGCCCGTCGAGGGCCAGGAGCGGCTCTCACCCGTGCTCACCACCTGCCACCAGATCGCCGTCGACTCGGGCGGCCCCGGCCGGTTCCGCGGCGGACTGGGCATCGAGAAGGGCGGCACCCTGACGGACGCGGCCGGCACCGTGATGAGCTACTGCTGCGACCGTGCCCGCTCCGTCACCTGGGGCATCGAGGGCGGGCTGCCGTCCATCCCGCACGGGGTGTGGCTCAACCGCGGCACCGACGGCGAGCGGTTCCTGGGCGCGAACTTCTCCTCGGTCCCGGTCGGCCCCGGCGACTCGTTCATCCGCCCCTCCGCCGGCGGCGGCGGGTTCGGCGACCCGCTGGAGCGGCCGGCGGCCGAGGTCCTGGAGGACGTCATCGACGGCTACGTCTCCCTCGAGCGGGCCGCAGCGGACTACGGCGTCGTGATCCGGGCGGTCGACCCCGAGCTCGACGACTACGAGCTCGACGACGCCCAGACCGCGGAGCTGCGGGAGCGGATCCGTGGCGAACGCGCCGGCTGGCTGGAGGCCGACGCCGAGTCGGTCGCCGCGGCCTACCGGGCCGGGGAGATCGGGCACCTCGACGTGATCCGGCGCCACGGCGTCATCCTGGACTGGGGCACGGGCGAACTGCACCCGAACACGACCGAGCAGTACCGGGAGACGATGCGCCGCCGCAGCGCCGCCCACTGGCGGTAAGCGACGGGCGGGGCCGGCGGGCCGACCCCAGTCCCGCCGGTTGCGGCGCCGCCCCGAACGGCCGCGACCCGCACCCCGGCGCGGCCACGGGTTTGGACGAAACGTCCAAGCCCGTGGCCGTTTCCGCCCATCCCTTCCCGCGAGGCGATCCGTAGCGTGGGCCACACCCGACCGAAAGGCACCAGACCCGTGAGCGCACCCACCCCGAACCCCCGCCCGCTCGAGGGCATCCTCGTCGCGGACTTCTCCCGGGTCCTGGCCGGCCCGCTCGCGACCATGACGCTGGCCGACCTCGGCGCCCGCGTCATCAAGGTCGAGCGCCCCGGCGCCGGCGACGACACCCGCCACTGGGGCCCACCCTTCTCTGCTACGGGCGCCACGTACTTCGAGTCCGTGAACCGCAACAAGGAGTCCGTCTGCCTCGACCTGGCGGACCCCGAGGCGCTGGCCGCGGCCCGCGAGCTGGCCCGCCGGGCCGACGTCCTGGTCGAGAACTTCAAGCCCGGGGGACTGGAGAAGCTCGGCCTGGGGTACGCCGACCTCACCGCCGACAACCCCGGGCTCGTGTACGCCTCGATCTCGGGCTTCGGCGACCGCGACGGGGCAGCCCTGCCCGGCTACGACTTCGTCGTCCAGGCCCTCGGCGGGCTCATGGACATCACCGGCGAGGCCGACGGCGAGCCGATGAAGGCCGGCGTCGCCCTCGTCGACGTGCTCACCGCCAAGGACGCGACCGTCGGCATCCTCGCCGCGTTGAACGCGCGCCACGCCCACGGCCGCGGCGCCCACGTAAAGGTCAACCTGCTCTCCAGCCTGCAGGGCGCCCTCGCCAACCAGGCCCAGGCGTACCTCGGGGCCGGGGTCGTGCCCCGGCGCAAGGGCAACGTCCACCCCTCGATCGCCCCCTACCAGTCGCTGCGCACGGCCGACGCCCCGTTGGCCGTCGCCTGCGGGAATGACGGGCAGTTCGGGCGACTGTGCGCCGAGCTGGGCATCCCGGACGCCGCCTCCGACCCGCGCTTCGCCAGCAACCGCGCCCGCGTCGAGCACCAGCCCGAGCTGGAGCAGCTGCTGGAGGACGCCCTGGCCGCGGACACCGCCGCCGGCTGGCAGCGGCGCCTCACCGCGGCCGGCGTGCCCGCCGGCAAGGTCGCCGACATCGGCGAGGGCCTCGGGTTCGCCGAGTCCCTCGGGCTGGAGCCCGTCCTGGAGGTCCACGACGGCGCAGGCGCCGCCGTCGGCCGCCAGGTCCGCCACCCGATCACGTGGGAGCCGGCGTTCCAAGCCCCCGCGGCGGCGCCGCCGGCCCTGGGCCAGCACACCGACGACGTGCTCGCCTGGCTCGGCGCCGCGGTCCCCGGCGCCGTCCGGTAGCGCGCCGCCCGGTAGCGCGTCGAGCGGTAGGCCGTCGACGTGGCAGTGCGCCGCCGCGTAGCGCCTCTCCCGAGCGAGCCGCAGGCGCTTGCGGACGCCGCAGGCCGTTGCGGCGGCCTGCGCCGTTTGTAGGAGCCTGCGGGCCGTGGCGGAGCGCGCCTGCGGGCTGTGGCGGGGCGCGCCTGCGGGCTGGCGCCTCAGTAGCCCGCCCGGCGGAGGGCCAGCCAGAGGTGCGCGGCGACGTCGGGGTTGTCGAGGTCGACGCCCAGCGCCTGACCCGCCACCGCCATGCGGTGCCGCACCGAGTTGCGGTGCACGCCCAGTTCGCGCGCCGCGTCCTCCCAGTGCCCGCGGCGGCGCAGGTACGCCGCGACGGTCCCGGCCAGATCCGCACGGGGGTAGGCCCGCAGCGCCGCGACCCAACCCTCGGCCCGGGCGTCGCCGGACGATTCCGCGGCCACGAGCAGCCCGGCCGGGGCCTGCAACGCCGCCTGCCGCACGCCCGCGACGGCGGAGGACACCAGCGACAACGGCACCTCGCCCGAGGCCGCCCCGCCGGCCCACTCCGGCGCTGCGGCCCGGGGAGGCGCGTCCCCGCCGCCGTCGGGCGCTTCCCGCGTCGTCTCCCCCCGGGTCGCCGCGTCCCGCGTCGCCTCCCCCCGCGCCACCTCGCGCGGCTCCGCGGACTCCAGGCCCAGCAGGGCGGCCTCCGCCGCTCCCTCCTCGGGCGCGGGCGAGGGTGCGGGGGCCGACGCCGGCGGACTGGCATTGACGACGGCCAGCAGCACGTCCCCGTCGACCCGGTGCAGGGCGGCGGCGAGCGGCCCGGGGGCCGCGACGCCCTCGGCGCAGCGGAGCGACCCGGCGCTGCGCAGGGCGGCCGGCGCCTCGCCGTCGGGTCCCAGGCGCAGGGCCACGAGGCGCACCCGCTCCGGCAGCACGCCCAGCCCCACCTCGTCCGCGAGCAGCCGCGCCGCCTCGGTCTGCCCGGCCAGCAGCAGGCGGACCACGGCCGAGCCGAGCGTCGCCGTCGTCCCCGAAACCAATTCGCGCTGCCGCGCCCGGAGCGCCAGCAGCGTGCACACCGTGGAGATGACCTGCCGGTCCGCGGTGCCGAGCGTGCGGCCGGACCCGATGGCGAGGAACCCGTGGGTGCGGTCCGTGCCGGCGATCGGATAGGCGACGACGGCCTGCCCGTGCAGCTCGAACGTCGCCGCCGAGTGCGTGCCCGCGCGGTTCAGGCGCAGCGCCTCCCGGCGCAGGTGCGGCAGCAGCGGCTCGGCGCTCGCCGGCCACACGGTGGGGCGGGTGCCGTCGTCGGCCACGTACGCGGCCCACCCGCCCAGCGCTTGGGCGAGGCCGCGGACGACGGCGGCGGCCGCGTCCGGGCGCATCGCCGCGCGGGTCAGGGACGCCTGCGTGCCCAGGAAGTCGCGCAGGCCGGCGGTGTCGTCGCGCAGCGACAGCCGCCAGTACGCCCGGGAGACGTTCTGGAACGGGACCCCGTCGGGGACGAGGACCATGTCCAGGCCGCCGGCGTCGCACGCTTCCACGAGGCCGGGTGGGACGTCGCGCCCCCAGGGGCCGAGCCCGAGCCCCAGAGCGTGGACGCCGCGGCCGGCGAGCCGGCGCACGTACGCGCGCATCCGCTCCGCTGATCCCGCGAACGGCATGCCGGTGGTGAGCAGCAGTTCGCCGCCGTCGAGGTACGGCGTGGGGTCGTCCAGCTCGGAGACGTGGACGCCGCTGAGGGGCCGGGCCGACGGCGGGGCCCCCGAGGCCGTGGCGAGCTCGGCGCCGAGCTCCGTGGTGAGTTGCAGGAGGGAGATCACCAGCAAATGATCCAACATCCGGACCCGAATTGGATAGATCGTCCAATGACGTGGGCCACGGGGGGACCATAGGTTGGCCGCATGACCACCACCGCCTCGCGCCCCGCCACCGCGGCGGGCACCCCGCTTGCCCAGTCCCGCCACCTCGCCACCGAGGTCCCCGGCCCCGAGTCCCGCCGCCTCCACGAGCAGCGCCGCGAGCACGTGACCGACGGCTTCGGCATCACGCTGCCGGTGTTCGTGGCCCGGGCCGACGGCGGGATCCTCGAGGACGTCGACGGCAACCGGCTCATCGACTTCGCCTCCGGCATCGCCGTCACGAGCGTCGGCGCCGCCCACGCCGGCGTCCGCGAGCGCGTGGCCGCCCAGCTGGAGCGCTTCACGCACACCTGCTTCATGGTCACCGAGTACGAGTCCTTCACCCGCGTCGCGGCCTGGCTCAACGAGCACACGCCCGGGGACTTCGCCAAGCGCACGGCCCTGTTCTCCACCGGTGCCGAGGCCGTCGAGAACGCGGTCAAGATCGCCCGCTCCGCCACCGGACGCCCCAACGTGCTGGTCTTCGACGAGGCCTACCACGGCCGCACCCTGCTGACGATGGCCATGACGGCGAAGGAGAACCCGTACCGCAAGAACTTCGGGCCGCTGCCGTCGGCCCAGGTGATCCGCGCCGCGGGCGCGAACCCGCTGCGGCCCTCGGCGGGGGCGCACGACGGCGGCGCCGCCGGCGCGCCCACCCCGACCGGCGACTCCGCGACCGCGGGGACCTCGGACGTCGCCGCGGCCGCGCTGGCCTCCGTGGAGGCGACACTCGCCGACCACGGCGCGGACACGTTCGCCGCCATGGTGATCGAGCCGATCCAGGGCGAGGGCGGCTTCGTCGTCCCGGCCCCGGGCTTCCTGGCCGGACTGCGGCGCATCGCCGACGAGCACGGGATCGTCCTGGTCATCGACGAGATCCAGGCCGGCATGGGGCGCACGGGCACGCTGTTCGCCTCCGAGCACGAGGGCATCGCCGGCGACATCACGCTCTCCGCCAAGGCCCTGGCCGGCGGGCTGCCGCTGTCCGCCGTGACCGGCCGCGCCGAGCTGATGAACGCGGTCCACGCGGGCGGACTTGGCGGCACGTACGCCGGGAACCCGCTCGCCTGCGAGGCCGCCCTGGCCGTGTTCGAGGCCTTCGGGGACGGGACGCTCCTCGAGGGGGCGCGCCGGATCGAGGCGACCGTCCGCGAGGTCCTCGGGGACCTGCCCGAGACCGTCGCGACGGTGGCCGACCTGCGCGGCCGCGGCGCCATGCTGGCCCTGGAGTTCGCCGAACCTGGGACGCTCGACCCGCGACCGGACCTCGCCGCGGCCGTGTCGGCCCGCTGCCACGCCGCCGGCGTCGTCACCCTGACGTGCGGCACGCACGGCAACGTGCTGCGCCTGCTGCCCCCGCTCGTCATCGGGGACGACCTGCTGCGCGACGGCCTGGCCGTCCTCCGCGGGGCCATCCTCGCCGAAACCGGCGCCTAGCGCCGCACGACCCTGGCGGGCGCCGGCCCCGGCAGTCCCCGCCCGCCGCTCCGGCGGGGCCGGCCCCGGCCGCCGCCCCGGCCGCCGCGCCGGAGTCCGCCCTTCGCTTCGGCGCCGCCCCGCCACCGCCCGCCGGACGCCCACCGACCGCCACCACCCCACCGAGGAGCCACCCATGACCGCCACCGCGCTTCCCACCGGCACCAGCCCGGCCGACCTGATCGACTTCGACGCCCTGCTCACCGGGGAGGAGCTCGCGCTGCGCGCCCGCGTGCGCTCGTTCGTCGACGACGCCATCCGCCCGAACATCGCCCGCTGGTACGAGGACGCACACTTCCCGCTGGAGATCGTCCCGGAGATGGGCAAGCTGGGCCTGCTGGGCATGCACCTGCACGGCTACGGGTGCGGCGGCCGCTCTGCCGTGGAGTACGGCCTGGCCGGCGCCGAGCTGGAGGCCGGGGACTCGGGCCTGCGCACGTTCGTCTCGGTCCAGGGTTCGCTGGCGATGTCCGCGATCCACAAGCACGGCTCCGAGGAGCAGAAGCAGCAGTGGCTGCCGAGGATGGCCGCCGGCGAGGCGATCGGCTGCTTCGGCCTGACCGAGCCCACCGCCGGCTCCGACCCGGCCGGGATGCGCACCTTCGCCCGCCGCGACGGCGGCGACTGGGTCATCAACGGGTCCAAGCGCTGGATCGGCCTGGCCTCGGTGGCGCAGGTCGCCGTGATCTGGGCCCAGACCGACGAGGGCATCCGCGGGTTCGTCGTCCCGACCGACACCCCCGGCTTCACCGCGACCCCGATCGAGCCGAAGCTGTCCATGCGCGCCTCTATCCAGTGCGACATCGAGATGGTGGACGTCCGCCTGCCCGCCGACGCGGTCCTGCCGGACGTCGTCGGGCTCAAGGGCCCGTTCTCCTGCCTGAACGAGGCCCGCTACGGGATCATCTGGGGCTCCATGGGGGCGGCCCGCGACGCCTTCGAGGACGCCCTGGCCTACTCGACGGAGCGCCTGCAGTTCGACAAGCCGCTCTCCGGCTACCAGCTCACCCAGCGCAAGCTCGTGGACATGGCCCTGGAGATCAACAAGGGCTTCCTGCTGGCCCTGCACATCGGGCGCATGAAGGACGCCGGCACGCTGCAGCTGCACCAGATCAGCGTCGGCAAGCTCAACAACTGCCGCGAGGCGATCGAGATCTGCCGCGAGGCCCGCACCATCCTCGGCGGCAACGGCATCACGCTCGAGCACTCCCCGCTGCGCCACGCCAACAACCTCGAATCCGTGCGCACCTACGAGGGCACCGACGAGGTCCACACCCTCATCCTGGGCAACAAGCTCACCGGCACCCCCGCCTTCCGCTAGGCCGAGAGGAGCACGACCGTGCAGAACACCGTGGAAACCAGCACACCCCAGAACACACCGCCCGCACCGGGCCCGACGGCGGATGCCGCCGTCGCGGGACCCGCCGAGGCCGGCGCCGCGGGTGCGGCGCAGTCCGCCACCGCGGCACAGTCTGCCGCCGCGGCGGGCGTACCGTCCGCGGGCGCCGCCGTCGTGCTCCGCCACTACATCGGCGGCCGGTGGCGCGACGGCGAGGGCGCGCCCGTCGCCTCCACCAACCCGGCCCGGCCGGAGGAGACGGTCGCCGCGGGGCGGCAGGCCACCGAGGCCGACGTCGCCGACGCCTTCGCCGCGGCCCGTGCCGCCGCCCGGGACTGGGCGCGCACCCCGATGCACGAGCGGGGCGCCGTCCTGGCCCGCGCCGCCGCCCACATCGACGCGCACGCCGAGGCCTGGGGCCTGGAGCTGGCCCGCGAGGAGGGCAAGACCCTTGCCGAGGGCACGGGCGAGGTGCGCCGCGCCGCCGCGATCCTGCGCTACTACGGCGCCGCGGGCGACCGGGAGGCGGGGGAGGTCTTCGAGTCCCCGCGCCGCGGCGAGCGGATCCTCGTGACCCGCAAGCCGCTCGGCGTCGTCGGCGTCGTGACCCCGTTCAACTTCCCGATCGCGATCCCCGCGTGGAAGATCGCCCCGGCCCTGGTCTACGGCAACACGGTGGTGTGGAAGCCGGCGTCGGCCGTGCCGCTGCTGGCGATGCGCCTGGCGGAGGCCCTGGCCGCGGCGGGGATCCCGGAGGGCGTGCTGAACCTCGTGATCGGGCCTGGCCGGCTGGGCGACGCGATCGTGGGCCACCCGGACCTGGACGGCCTGACGTTCACCGGATCGACCGGGGTGGGCCGGTCCCTGGCCGGGCGGGCCGCGGCCGCCGGCGTGCCGATGCAGGCGGAAATGGGCGGCAAGAACGCCTCCGTCGTGCTGGCGGACGCGGACCTGGAACTCGCCGTCGAGCAGGTCCTCTACGGGGCCTTCCGCTCCACGGGCCAGAAGTGCACCGCGACGTCCCGGCTGATTCTGGACGAGGCGATCGCCGACGTGTTCCTCGGGCGGCTGGGGGAGCGGCTGGACGCGTGGCGCGTCGGCGACCCGACCGACCCCGGCACGCACATGGGCCCCGTCGTCTCCGCGGGGACCGCCGAGGGGATCCGCGCGTCGGTGCGCGCGGCCCTGGCCGAGGGCGCCCAGCTGCTGTACGCCGGGGGAGCGGCCGACGGCGCCGGCACGCACCCGGCCGGCGACGCGTTCGTGGCCCCGACCGTGCTTGGGATCCCCGACGGGGACGCCGGGCTGGCCAACACGGCCTGGCGCGAGGAGCTCTTCGGGCCGGTGCTCGCCGTGCGACGGGCCGCGGGCGCGGCCGAGGCGTTCGCGCTGGCCAACGACGGGGAGCTCGGGCTCTCCTGTGCCGTGTTCACGCAGGACCTGACCCGGGCCCTGGACGCCGTCGAGGACCTGGACGTCGGGATCCTGCACGTGAACTCCGAGTCCGCGGGCGCCGATCCGCACGTGCCGTTCGGCGGCGCGAAGCGCTCCGGGTACGGGCCGAAGGAGCAGGGCGGCGCGGCCCGCGAGTTCTTCACGCACACCACGACCGTCTACCTGCGCGGAGGCAACCCGGCATGACCGCACCGTCCATCGAGAACATCCGCCACGTCCTGGTCATCGGGGCCGGGACGATGGGCCGGCAGATCGCCATGGCCGCCGCCCTGGCCGGCTACCGGACCACGCTGCAGGACATCTCGGCCGACATGCTCGCGGCGGCCCGGGAGGAGCTCGCGGCCTGGGGCGCCGGGTGCGTCGCCAAGGGCAAGCTCGGCCAGGCGGAGGCCGACGCGGCCCTCGCACGCCTGGCCACGGCGACGGACCTGGCGGACGCGGCGTCCGACGCGGACTACGTCATCGAGGCCGCGACCGAGCGGCTGGACGTCAAGCAAGCGATCTTCGCCGAGCTGGGACGGGTCGCCCCGGAGCACGCGGTCCTCGCGACCAACTCCTCGACGCTCGGCTCCTCGAAGGTCGCCGCGGCCACCGGCAGGCCGGCCAACGTCTGCAACATGCACTTCTTCAATCCGGCCCTGGTCATGAAGTGCGTGGAGGTCGTGCGCCACGAGGGGACCTCCGACGCCACCGTGGACGCCACCATGGAGCTGGCCCGCCGGCTCGGGAAGCAGCCCGTCCTCATCACGCGCGAGGTCCCCGGCTTCATCGCCAACCGGCTCATGGGCGCGATCCAGCGGGAGGCCCTGGCGCTCGCGGATTCCGGCGTCGCCAGCATCGAGGACATCGACACGGCCGCCCGCACCGCGCTGGGCCACCCCATGGGCCCGTTTGAGCTGATGGATCTCGTGGGGCTCGACGTCATCGACTTCATCGCGCAGGCCACCTACGCGGAGACCGGCGACGAGGCCGACCGCCCCAACGCCACGGTGGCCGGGCTCGTCGCCGCTGGGAAGCTGGGGCGCAAGAGCGGGGAGGGGTTCTACCGGCACTAGCAGGACGCGGCGCCGCGGGTACGCGACGCGGCGCCAACACGGTGCGGCGTTCGGCCCCGTAACCCGATGCCGCCCCACGATGCCGGCCGCCCCCGCCGCGGGCGCCGCCGTCGTCCGCCGTGCCGCCCCACGACGCCGGCCGCCCCCGCCGCGGGCGCCGCCGTCGTCCTCCCGACTCCCTTGGAACGCACCCACCTGCGTGCTACGCCTAGGCAGGGACCGGCGCGGGATCGCGCCCCGAGGCGAGGAGGGCACATGGCGGAACGGCTGGTGGCGGACGCGATGGTCGAGCGGCTGGAGGCGTGGGGCGTGCGGCGCCTGTTCGGCTACAGCGGCGACGGCATCAACACGCTCCTCGGCGCCCTGCGCCGGGCGGACGACGGCCCGGTGTTTGTCCAGGCCCGGCACGAGGAGAACGCCGCGTTCATGGCGGTGGCGCAGTCGAAGTACGCGATCGCCCAGTTCGGGGCCTCCGCGGACGAGGCTGGCTCCGGCGACGAGGCACGCTCGGGCGGGGCCGGGGACGACACCTCAGCGAGCTCCCCGGAGAGCGGAGGCATCGGCGTCGTCCTGGCCACGCAGGGGCCGGGCGCCGTCCACCTGCTCAACGGCCTGTACGACGCGAAGCTGGACCACGTGCCCGTCGTGGCGATCGTGGGCCAGCAGAACCTGACGGTGCTGGGCTCCCAGTACCAGCAGGAGATCGACCTGCCCTCCGTCTTCAAGGACGTGGCGTCCGAGTTCTGCGAGCAGGTCGCCACGCCCGAGCAGGTGCCGATGGTCCTGGACCGTGCCTTCCGCACGGCGCTGGCCACGTCGTCGCCGTGTGTGGTGATCGTTCCCCACGACGTTCAGAAGAAGCCCGCCGCGGAGCTGTCCGGGGCCCACGCGCAGGTCGCCACGGGCGCGGTCTGGGAGCGCCCGCGGGTCCTGCCGCGGGAGCGGGACCTCGATGCGGCCGCCGACCTGCTGGCCGCGGGTGAGCGGCCCATGCTGTTGGTGGGGCAGGGCGCCCGGCATGCCCGCGCGGAGGTGAAGGCGATCGCCGAACGGCTCGGGGCAGGGATCGCGACGAGCCTGCTCGGCAAACCGTACGTCGACGACTCCCTTCCGTACGTCGCCGGGGTCATGGGACACCTCGGGACCCCGGCCAGCGCGGTGCTGATGAACCGGTGCGACACGCTGCTGATCGTCGGGTCCAACGACCCGTGGACGGAGTTCTACCCGCCGCCGGACGCCGCCCGGGCCGTGCAGATCGATCTCAGCGGGAGGCGGATCGGCAACCGGTACCCGCTCGAGGTGCCGCTTGTCGGCGACGCGGCCGCGACGCTGCGCGAGTTGGCGCGGCGGCTGGACGCGCGTGGGGAGGGGGACGGCGGCGCCGGCGCGGGCCGGGCCTCGTGGCGGGCGGAGGTCGAGCGGGCCGTGGCCGACTGGTGGACGCTCGCCGAGCAGCGGGCCGCGACCCCGGCGGAGCCGCTTAACCCGGAGCGTGTCGTCCGGGAGCTCTCGGGACGGCTGCCCAGCGACGCGCAGGTCGCGCTCGACGTCGGCAGCTGCGTCTACTGGTACGCGCGGCAGCTGAGGCTGCCCGCATCCGTCCCCGCGCAGCTGTGCAGCACGCTGGCGAGCATGGGGTGCGGCGTGCCGTACGGGTTGGCGGCGAAGCTGCTGGCCCCGGAGCGCCCCGTCGTGGTGCTGGCCGGCGACGGCGGCATGCAAATGACCGGGCTGGCCGAGCTCGTGACCGTGGCCGACCGGTGGCAGGACTGGGCCGACCCGCGGTTCGTCGTCTGCGTGTTGAACAACGGGGACCTGGCGGAGGTGACGTGGGAGCAGCGGGAGACCGAGGGCGATCCCCGCTACCACCGTTCGCAGCGCCTCCCCGAGTTCCCCTATGCCGACTACGCCGAGCTCCTCGGCCTGCGCGGCGTCCGAGTCGACGACCCCGAACACATCGGCACGGCGTGGGCGGAGGCCCTCGCCGCCGACCGGCCGGTCGTCCTGGACTTCCACACCGACCCGTCCGTGCCGCTGCTGCCGCCCTATCCCGACGGTGCGGAGAAGCTGGAGGCCATGCGCGCCGGGCTCCGCCAGGAGGACACCGAGGCAGGCCGGAGGGCCTTGCGGCTGCTGGACACGTACGCGGCACAGGAGGAGCGGCTCTTCGGCTCACCGTCCTGAACCCCCGTCACGGATCCGGATCGGGCGGTGCTGTTTCCTCGTCGGTGGGTGTCGGTGGCGGGTCGGTGTCCGGGGGTGGGATCCGGTCCACGTCGAGTTGGGTGACCTGGTTGCGCAGGGCGGCGAGGGAGCGGGCCCAGTCGGCCTCGTGCATCCGGGTCGCCTCGGCGGTTTCGGCGGGTCCGTCCGGGGCGCGGGGGTGGACGGGCTCGGCCGGTGGCGGGGTACCGCGTCCGGCCCAGGGAACCTCGGGCTGGCTGGTGTAGGTGCGCCCGGTGAGGGTGGTGATTTCGAGGGCGCCGTCGCCGAGGGGCCGGGTGGAGAGCAGGCCGGCGGTTTTCAGGGCGTGGTGGCGGCGGCAGAGTCCTTCGAGGTTGTCCACGTCGGTGGTGCCGCCGTCGGCCCAGGCGGTGGTGTGGTCGTGTTCCATGGCGGGGCTGGTGCAGGAGGGGAGGGCGCAGCGGGGCCGGCGCACGGTGAGCACCCGGCGTTGGGCGGCGTTGGGCCGGTACCGGGTGCGTCCCAGTTCCAGGGGAGCCAGCGCGCCCGGCGGCTGCCGCAACCGGTTCCACGGCCCGGCGGACGCCCCGGACCCGCCCGGCGGAAATCCGACCCCGGGCGCCGGGGAATCCGGCCGATCCGGCGGCGAGCCGGTGCCACCCGGCGCCCCGGACCCGCCCGGTGGGCCTCCCGCCCCTTCCGGTGGGCCTCCCGCGCCGATCTGCGGGCCGTCGACATCGACCTGCGGTGTTCGCGTCCCGCTGGGCGGGGCTCCTGTGTTGGCCTGCGGGGCATCCGCTGGGGGCCGTTGGTGCTGTCGGTTGTGGTTGGTGGTGGCGTCCAGGAGGCCGCGTTCGGTGGGGGTGGGCCGGTACTTGGTCGCGGCCATGGCGGTCAGGGCGGTGCCGTCCTCGGTGGCGTAGAGGCGGTCCCAGGTCGGGGCGGTGGCGGCGATCCGCAGGGCGGTGGCCGCGTCGATGGGGCCGAAGCCGACCAGCTCGGCCACTCCCAGCGCCCCGGCGGCCGCGTACGGCGTCGTGCCATCGGCACCGGGGGAAGTGGCCGCGCCCGGATCGCCGGCCGTGGCGGCGGCATCGCCCGGGACGCGCGCGTCGTCGCTGTCGTGGTCGCCGCCGGCCGCCTCTTCGCCGCCAGCGGCCTCGTGGCCGGCCGCCTCGGCGGCGCCCGCGCTCGCGCCGTGGCCGTTTCCGTCGTTGGCGGGGCCTTGGGGGAGGCTGGTGTGGTCCAGGACGATCATGACCTGGCCGGCGATGGTGTCCCATTGGTCGCGGCCGGTGAGCAGGGCGATGAACACGTCGGCGCGGATCTGGGTCAGGGTGCGGGTCTCGGCGGGGTCGGCCTTGATTTCCGCGGCGATGCGCTCGACGCGGTCCATGGCCTCCATCGCGCCCACCGCGGGGACCTGTCCGGTGAGCTCGCACATCCCCTCCCGGTGCGAGGGCACGAAGCGCACGTGCCGCTCGGACTCGTTGCGCCGGATCCGCTCCGCGGCCGGGCCGGGGCCGTAGCGGGCGCGCAGCCTGGCCGCCTTGGACCGGGTCCCGGCCGGGGTGTCCGCCACGGCGTGTCCGAGCAGCTCGGCCTCGAGTCCGGCCCGCCGGCCGGTGTTGGCCGCGTGCTCGGCCCGCGCCGCGACCCGGTAGTCCTCCCACGCCGAATCCGCGGCGTCCCTGGCGGGCGGGGCCGGCGGGTCCGGCTGCAGCTCCTGGCAGGCCCGCAGGATCACCTGCGCGTGCCCCGGGCCGATCGCCCCGACGCCCAGGGCGGTCAGGGTGGCCGGCTGCCCGTGGACCAGGTCCAGGGCCTCCAGGACCCTGCCGGTCATGGTGCCCTCGGGCACCCGGTGCGAGGCCGCGAGCGTGCTGGCCGCGGTGGTGACCGCCCACCCCGTCCACACCGGGTCCTGCCCGGTGACCACGCAGCGCAGCCGGGTGGCCGCGTCCAGCTCGCGCGGCTTGGCCTTGGACCGGGACCGGATCCCGTCCAGCTCCTCGCCCGCCTCGGCCTGGACCGCGGCGACCATGCCCGCCAGCACCACCGCCGAATCCGCGGCCAGCCCCGCGCGCATCGCCTCGATCGCCAGCGAGAGGCACTCGGCCTCATCCGCGGACAAGCCCACGCCCGGGGCCATCCAGAGCCGGCCGTTCAGCAGGCCAGCCCGGCCCGGATCCACCCCCTCCACCGCCACCAACCCCACCGGCGGCGCAACATCCCCAGCATCCGCAGCCACCGGCGCGGCGGCCGGCGCGGAGGCGCCTCCAAGGCGGGGCACGCCAGACGCGGCGGCGGCGCGAGCAGCCGAGGCGGGAGCGGCGGCGGCGCGAGCAGCCCCAGGCGCGGCGGCCGGGGCAGCGGCACCTCCGGGGCGGGGCACGCCAGGCGCGGCGGCGGTCGCCGAGGCGGGAGCGGCGGCAGCGCGAGCAGCCGAGGCGGGGCCGGCAGCGGGAGCGCCCCGCCCAGCGGCCGCCCCGGAACCGCCGGGCACCTCGTCCCGGCCGTCGCCGTCCATCCCACCGCGCTGCAGATCCATACACCCACGCTAGAACACACGTTCGAACCATGGGGCCGGAAAACCGGTAATGTGGACAACCATCCAGAGGCCTGGCCTGTGCAGGGCCGGTCGGCGAGGGGCGGGATGCGCCGGGGGCTGGGCGTGTCAGTACTCCTCGAGCCGCTCCGGTTGGCGCCCCAGCAGGAAGTGCCGTCCGGTGACCTGAAGCGGATCGATCCGCACCCAGAAGTCCTTCGCCGTCGGGATCCAGGGTTCGACCCCCGAGGCGCGGGCCTCTTCGATCTCCGCTTCCGTCTCCATCACGTGGGCCCTCCCGCGCACGACAACCGACCAGGCTTGGTCGCTGAGGATGCCGTCCGCTTCGAAGGCCACGTGCGAGTTGACGGTCAGTCCCGCCAGCTTGTTCCCGGGCGCGGTCCGGAGGTACAGCTTGCCGTTCGCGGCCGCGAAGTTCACGGGAACGATGTCCACGTCCCCCGACACCGCATGCGCAAAACGGCCGTGATGCGTGTGCTCCAACAGGTTCCAGCATTGACCCTCGTCGAGCACCAGGACCGGGTTGCCGTCTTCATGGTTGAACATCATGACTCCATTCTTCTACGAAGCGTAGAACTTTGCTAGGGCTTTTTTGCGTCGGCGCCGCCGTCGTCCGCCGGACCGCCGGGGCGGCCCAGGAACGACTCCAGCCGCGCGAGCACGGCGTCGGGATCCCGCAATTCGCATTCCCACACCGTCATCACCTCCCAGCCGAGCCGCCGCAGCTGCTCGGCGTGGCGCGCGTCGCGCGCCGCGTTCCCCTCCCGCTTCGCGGTCCAGAACGAGCTGTTGGACGACGGCGAGCGGCGGCCGACGGCGCAGTCGTGCGCATGCCAGAAGCACCCGTTGACGAAAACCACCCGCCGCCGGGACGCGAAGACGAGATCCGGCTTGCCCGGCAACTTGCCGCCCGGCAGGCGCACCTCCGGGGCAACCCGGGCCGCCGCCCGCGCCGCGGCGCCGCCGACCCGCCCGTGGAGCCGGAAGCGGTAGCCGGCCGCGTGGGCCATGCGCCGCACGGCCAGCTCCGGCCCCGTGTCCTTGCCGCGGATCCGGGACATCAGCTCCGAGCGCTGCTGCGGGGTGAGCCGGTCCATGGGCCGATTCTGACAGCGGCCCCGCCGACGTGAAAGACTGGGCGCCATGGCACTGAGCATAGGAGCGCGGGGGGACCGGACGGTGGCAACGGAGGCCGATCGCGAGCACGTCGGAGTGCGGCTCGAGGACACCTTCCACGCGGTGCGGGTGCGCCGCGCTCGGGCGCGCGGCATGACGCCGACCGTCCTGCCGTTCCGCGGCTACGGCCTCGGCGGAGAGGACGGCTGGGTCCGCCTCTTCGCGAGGATCATCCTCACCCGCCCGGGCGCGCTGACGAACGGCCTGCCGAAGTCGCAGGTCATCGCGGACGGGGTGCGCGGCTGGCGCAACTTCATCTCGCCGGTGGTCCCGCACGCCGAGGTCGTCGCCACCGTCGGCGGGCTGCAGCACACCGTCGCGGCGGACCGCGGGGGCGTCCTGGACGTCCGGATCCCCGCGGAGCTCTCGCCCGGCTGGCACACCGTGACCCTCACCTCCGGCGACTCCGAACCCGCCGAGGCGAAGGTCTTCATCGTGGACCGGGACACCGACTTCGGGATGGTGTCCGACATCGACGACACCGTCGTCGTCACCGCCCTCCCGCGGCCGCTGCTGGCGGCCTGGAACTCCTTCGTCCTCTCCGAGCACGCCCGCCTGGCCACGCCCGGGATGGCCGTGATGATGGAGCGGCTCATGCGCGGCCGCCCCGGCTCCCCGGTCCTCTACCTCTCCACCGGCGCGTGGAACGCCGCGTCCACACTCTCGCGCTTCCTCTCCCGGAACCTGTACCCGGAGGGCGCGCTCCTGCTCACCGACTGGGGCCCGACGGAGAACCGCTGGTTCCGGTCCGGCATGCAGCACAAGGTGGACCAGCTGCGCCGCCTCGCGATCGAATACCCCGACATGCGCTGGGTCCTGGTGGGCGACGACGGCCAACACGACCCGGAGATCTACGCCGAGTTCGCGAAGCGCTACCCGCACAACGTGCGCGCCATTGTGATCCGGCAGCTGACCCCCTCGGAGGCCGTCCTGGCCGGCGGCCGCTCCGTCGCCACGATCGGCGCGACGCCGGGCGTCCCGTGGATCTACGAGCCCGACGGCGCGCGGATCGTCGCCGAACTGGAGAAGATCGGCCTCGTTTCCGCCGAGGAGCAGCACCTCGGGCGTGGGGAGATCCAGCGCGAGCGGGAGCAGAAGCAGGCGCGCGGCGAAGAGGCCAAGGGGGAGTAGCCCGTGGCGAACGACGGCGGCGCCCGCCTGCGCGTGCGCGTCCCCATGCGCTGGGGCGACATGGACGCCTACGGGCACATCAACAACGTGAACCTGGTCCGCATGATGGAGGAGGCCCGCATCGCCGGGTTCGGGGTGCCCGGCGGGACCGGCAAGCCCGGCACGCAGCCGGTCGTCGACCTCTTCTCGGCGGTGCCCGAGGGGACCCAGGTCCTCGTCGTCGAGCACCGGGTGCGCTACGTGAAGCCGCTGGACTACCGGAACGTCCCGGCCGAGGTGGACCTGTGGCTCGCGCGGATCAAGGCCGCCAGCTTCGACGTCTGCTACGAATTCCGCGATCCCGTCGACGGCGACCTGTGCGTCAAGGCGGCCACGACGCTGGCCTTCTTCGCGACCGAGGACGAGCGGCTCCTGCGCATCCCCGCCGACCGGCGGGAGGCGATGCGCGCCTTCGAGGACGGGCCGGTCTTCGCCTGAGCGTCCGGGCTCCCCGGGCGATGGCCCGGCGCCGGCGGGCTCCGGCGCCGGCGGCCGCCGGCTCGGTTCTGCTCGCGGCCCGGTTCTGCCGGCGGCCCGGTTCTGGCGGCGGCCCGGGGGCCGGGCCGTCCACTGCCCGACCCCCGATACCGCCGCATCGGCCCGGCCCGGCCGTTCACTGCCGGGCCGTGGCCGCCCTCGGTACGGCGCGAGGGAGAGGTCGATCCCGCGCCGCACCCCCTGAGACCGGGCTGCAGCCCGATCGTGACGCTGTTTCCGCAGGAATTTTTCGGACCGATGCCACGGGCCATCGCTGACCGATGTCACGGGTGCCCCGGCCGTCGCGTTCCTAGGCTTGGGGCATGGAACCCTGGACCCCCGCCATCGCCGTCCACGCGCTCGCCGCGGGCTATTCCCTGGTGCTCGGCGCCGTGCAGCTGCTGCGTCCCAAGGGCGGCCGCGCGCACCGCGTCATCGGGCTGAGCTGGGTGGCCGCGATGTACGCGGTCATCGTCACCTCGTTTTGGATCCGGAGCCTCACCGGCGGGTTCAGCTGGTTGCACGGGCTGTCGCTGTTCACCGCAGCCACGGTCGGAATCGGGCTCTGGGCGGCCCGCACCCGCAGGATCCCGGCGCACCGCGGATTCATGGCCGGCAGCTACTTCGGCATCGTGGGGGCGTTCGTCGGCGTCGTCGCCGCCCCCGAGCGCCGCATCCCGCAGCTGGCCCTCACCGACCTGCCGTTGCTGCTCCTGTGGGCGGGGGCGATCGCGGCGGCGGCCGCGTTCACGGTTGGCGGTGCCCTGCGCCTGCGCCCGACTGCCCCGCGGCCCCCGGGCCGTCCAGCCGGCGCGCGAGTTCCCAGAACCCCGGGGCGAGCTCCGGGTCGTGCCACAGGCCGCACGGACCGGGCGGTTCCTCGGCGAGGCTGACGTAGGTGCGTCCCGCCCGCCGGGCACGGTCGGCTGGAAGACCCAGCAGGTTGGAGCGCTCGTGCCAGAGGGGCTCGCCGCGGGCGGCGAGCCGGTGGGCGACGGCGAGGGCGTCGTGCGTGTAGCGGACGACGGCGGGGCCCCCGGACGGATGGAGCACGAGCCGCTGGCGGGGCACGTCGGCGAGGACGGCGACGGGGGTCCACCCGCAGGCATCGGCCAGGCGGCGGCGCAGCCGCAGCGGGTGCACGCGGTGGCCGGGGTGGTAGTGGACGCAGTGCTCGTCGGCGCCGTGCGGGGCGGGGAAGCCGGACAAGATCGATCCTTCCGTTGCTCTTGCCCGCGCCGGTTGGCCGCAGGCCGCTTCGTCATCCGAACCACCCGTGAACATGGGGTTGGTGCGCGGCCGGGTCGGAGCCCGTGCGTGGCCGCTGCTCGTGAAGCTGGGTCCATCCTAGCGTCTCGCGGCTTCGCCGGGGGCGTACGGGTTTGCTTTGGCCCCGCGCGGTGCGGTTCGCTGGGGAGAACCGTGCCGTGCGCCGGGCATGGGCCCGGCCGTCTAAGGAGCTGAAACCGCATGAGTGCCGCGCCTGCCCGCCCTGCCCGCCCCCAGGTCGTCCTGGAGGTGGTGCGGACGCGCCGGCTGGGCGAGCACATGGTCCGCGTGACGCTCGGCGGCGAGGGCTTCGCGGCCTTCCAGGACAAGGACGCCACGGACAAGTACGTGAAACTGCTGTTCGCGGATCCGGCCCTCGGGCTGACCCCGCCGTACGACCTGGACGCGCTGCGTGCCGAGATCGGCCCGGAGCGGCTGCCCGTGCGCCGCACCTACACGGTGCGCTCCGTCGATCCCGCCGCGGGGACCCTGGACATCGACTTCGTCGTCCACGGCGAGGACGGCATCGCCGGGCCGTGGGCCGCTTCGGCGAAGCCCGGCGACGTCGTTTGCTTCTCCGGCCCGGGCGGGAAGTACGTTCCGGAGGCCGGGGCGGACTGGCACCTGCTCGCCGGCGACGAGGCGGCCCTGCCGGCGATCGCGTGCGCCCTCGAGGGCATGGACCGGAACGCGCAGGGGGTGGCGATCATCGAGGTGGCCGGGCCCGAGGACGAGCAGAAGCTCAAGGCCCCGAAGGGGATCGAGGTCCGCTGGTTGCACCGCGGCGGGCCGTTCACGCCGGAGTCCACGAAGCTGGCGGCCGCCGTCATGAAGGAGCCCTGGCGCGGGGGCGACGTCCAGGTGTTCGCGCACGGGGAGCGGGAGGTCATGAAGAACCTCCGCAGGTACCTGGCCGACGAGCGGGGTGTTGACCGCCGCCGCCTCTCGCTGTCCGCCTACTGGGCGTTCGGGCGCGCCGAGGATACGTTCCAGGCCGAGAAGCGCGAGCCGATCGGGCAGATTTTCCCGGGCAGCTAGGAGCCCGTCGGCGGCCTTGGGGTCAGGCCGGTAGGTAGGCGCTGGCCGTCCAGAGGTAGAGGACGGCCCGCGCGCGGTGGGGCCGCCAGGGCTCGGCCCGGGCCTCGGCGGTCCGGGCATCGACGCCGCCCAGGGCGCGGCGGAGCACGAGGTCCCCGGCCGGGAACGCGTCGGGGTCCCTGATCGCCCGGACGGCGAGGTAGTCCACCGTCCACGGGCCGACACCCGGAAGGGCCAGCAGGTCCGACCGTTCGAGCGGGAACGGGGCCGGCGCCACGTGTGGCAGCGGGCAGGCGGCGAAGGCCTGCGCGACGGCCAGCAGCGTCCTGGCCCGCGCCCGGGGGATCCCGACGGCGGCCCTCAACTCCTCCGGGTCCGCCGCAGCGAGGGCCGAGGGCGCCGGGAACAGGGACAGGCCCCCGGGACCGGGCGTGCCGTAGGCGGCGACGAGCCGCCCCACGAACGTGCGCATGGCGGCCAGGGACACTTGCTGTCCCAGGACGGTGTTGGCCGCCGCAGCGAAGTGGTTGAGCGCGCCCGGCACGCGCAGGGCGGGCCGGGCGGCCACCAGGGGCGACAGCAGGGGATCCGTGGAGAGCTCCGCGTTGGCCGCGGACGGGTCGCGGTCGAGGTCCAGCCAGCCGCGGAGGACTCTGGCCACGGCGGCCCCGGCCGGAGTGTCCACCGCCGCGGCGTCGCCGGGGTTCGTGTTCCCGAGGTGCCACACCGCGTGGACGCCATCGGCCTCCGGGCGGACGGTCACGGCGGCCGGGCCGGATGGCGTGGAAACGGACACCGTGTGTGTCCCCG
This sequence comes from Arthrobacter paludis, assembly GCF_056782315.1. NCBI lineage: Bacteria > Bacillati > Actinomycetota > Actinomycetes > Micrococcales > Micrococcaceae > Arthrobacter > Arthrobacter paludis. Next base: position 114,263 of record NZ_JBXAEW010000007.1, on the reverse strand, counting down.
CGGCTGCATCGTGGCGTTCCAGCCCCGGAATGGCGTGTGCCCCGAGCAGGGCCAGCAGCGCCTCGGCATCCAGCCCACCGGCCGCGGGCAGGAAGATGCTCACCGCGCCCAGAGGCCGGACACCCCGCGGCGGTGGCTGCCGACGAGGTGGGTGTCGATGATCCCGATGGCCTCCATCAGCGCGAACATCGTGGTCGGCCCGACGAAGGCGAAGCCCTTCTTCCGCAGCGCCTTCGACAGGGCGATGGACTCCGGGGACGAGGACGGGACTTCGTCCAGGCTGGCCGGCTCGGGGGTCGACTCCGGCCGGAACGACCACACGAATTCCGCCAAACCGCCGTCGGCCCGCAACTCAAGCGTGGCTCGGGCGTTGGTGAGGGCGGCAAGGATCTTGGCCCGGTTCCGGACGATGGACGCGTCGGACATCAGCCGTTCGACGTCCTCCTCGCCGAAGCGTGCCACGGCCTCGGGGTCGAAGTCCGCGAAGGCGCGGCGGAAGGCCGGGCGCTTCTTCAGGATTGTGGCCCAGGATAGGCCAGCCTGGAACGCCTCCAGGGTGATTCGCTCGTAGACGCCCTGTTCGTCCCGCACCGGCACGCCCCACTCCGTGTCGTAGTACGCGCGCATCAGCTCATCCCGGGCTGCCCACGCGGGACGGGCCAGCCCGTCCTCGCCGACGACAAGGCCGGCGGAGCCACCCGTCGGCGGGGCAGTGCCGGGGCCGGAGGCGTTGCCGGTGTCCTGAGCGGGAGCAGGAGCGGGTGCCGGGGTCGGCGCGGCTGACCCGACGTTGGACGGGGCGGTGGGGTCCGGGTTCATGGTCGTCCTTCCGGGGTCGTGGCCGGGAATCCGGTGCAGCGCAGCGTGAGGTTGATCCGGCCGGTGTCGAGGCCGCAACCGGGAGGGGCAGTGCCGGGGAGCACGCGGACGACGCCGTGGTAGGCCAGCCGCGACGGGCCGCCGAACACGAACAGGTCCCCGGAGCGGAGCTCGACGTCCCTGTAGGGCTTGTTGCGGTGTTCCGTGTTGCCGAACCGGAACACGCACGTGTCCCCGACGGACAGGGAAACGACCGGGGCGAGGCTCGTCTCGTCCCGGTCCTGGTGCATGCCCATGCGGGCGGACTCGTCGTAGAAGTTCGCCAGGACCGCGTCCACCGCATAGCTGCCCGGGTCGACGCCGTAGGCGCCGTGTGGCCCGTAGGCGGCGGCGACGGCCTGACCTCCGGCCCGGACCAGCCAGTCCGGCACGGGAAGGACGCGCTCGCCGTTGACGTCGGTGGCTTGGCGGCTGTACCGGTTCGGCTGCCAGTGCCAGCCCAGACACACGGTCCGCACGCTCATGGGGTGGCCGCGGACGACGGCGGCCCGAGCCGGCACGGGGCCCGCGGCCCAGTCCCGGAACCGGTCGACCAGCCAGTGTTGCTGGCGCGCGTCCAGCCACCCGGGCACGTGGACCGCCCCGGGCGCGATCTCCTCGCGCGGCCGTTCGAGCAGCTCGTCGCCGAACAGCTGGCTCACGCGGCGCGCTCCAAGCGCAGCAGCGACTCCTTCGCCTCCAGGCCGCCGAGGTAGCCGCCGAGGCTCCCGTCGCTGCGCAGCACCCGGTGGCAGGGAACGACGATGGGCAGCGGGTTGGTCGCGCAGGCGGTACCCACGGCGCGCACGGCCCGGGGCCGCCCCGTCGCCGCCGCCACCTCGGTGTAGGTGCGTGTGGCACCGTAGCCGATGTGCGGGAGGTACTCCTGCACGTCCCGCCGGTAGCCGGAGGCCAGCGACCGGTCGAGTGGCAGGTCGAACGCGCGGCGTGAGCCGGAGAAGTACTCCTCGAGTTGGCCGGCGGCGGCGTCGAGCCGCGACGCCGCCGGCAGGATCCGGGGGCCGAAGCGCGCGGCGAGGGCGTCGAGGACGGCGTCGTGGCCTTCGGACTCGAACGCCACCCGGACCAGGCCCGCTTCGGTCGCGGCGAGCAGCAGCCGCCCGACAGGGGAGTCCACGACCTTGTAGGAGAGGTCGAGGTCGCCGGAGGCCTCGGCCGTGAGCGCGAGCTGTGCGGCGAGGCGGTCGATCGCCCCGGGCGCCGGATCGAGCGCGGGGCCGAGGTCGATGGGGCGGTCGGCGAAGACGAGGTCGGCGGCGGTCATGGCAGGGCTCCTTGCGGCAGGGCGGGGGAGAGGGTGCGGCGCAGGCTTCGGATCCCGTCGGCGGCCGCACGGCGGGCGGCCTCGGGGGTGCCCCCGAGGATGGCTGCGACCTCGCGGTACGGCAGGCCGGCCACGTGGTGGTAGGCCACGGCCTGGCGCTGCTTCGGCGGCAGTGCGGCGAGGGCCCGCCACAGGTCGGGGTCCGGGTCCTCGGGGATCCCGAGCGTGGAGGGGGCGTCTGGGACGGTTTCCGTGGGCCGGGGCCGGCGGGCGGCGGCCCGTACGACGTCGACCGCCTTGCGGTGGGCGATGGTCACGAGCCAGGCCTCGATGTTCGTCCCGGGCGGCAGGGAGGGGTAGGCGCGCAGGGCCGCCAGGAACGTCTCGCTCCAGGCGTCCTCGCTGTCGTGCGTGGGGCCGAGGACGGCACGGCACACCCGCAGGACCGTGGCGCCGTGGCGCCGGACGATCCGCTCGAACGGGGGCGGGTGGTCCGGTTGCATCTCCATACACTGTAGACGCGTGGGGCGGCCGAGGCGTGAGGTCCGGCCCCAGCGGTGGACGAACGTCCGCCGGGGCCGGCGCGGTCTACCGCAACACGATGTCCGTGGCGACGGCGGGCGACAGCCCGGTCTCCACGAACCCGGACACGTTGGAGCCGGGGTGCTTGACGATGTCCGTGATCGAGCCGAGGTGCCGCGACAGGTCGATCTTGTCTTCTGGCGCCGCCAACAGGAGCTGGAAGCCGAACTCCTGCAGCGCGTTGATGCCGGCCGCCGCGTACTCGGAGTTGGCCTGGATGAACGCCTCGTCGATCATCACGGTCCCGTAGGTCGTGAAGCCCTGCAGGGCGAAGCCCAGCTGGTAGGCAAGCGCCGCGCCCATGATGAAGGACGTGAACCGCTGGCCCTCGCCGCCGGAGAGCGTGCCCGGCTCCAGACCCGTCTCGACCTCGCCGCCCGGCTTGTGCTCGTTGCAGGAGACGGTCACGTGCTGGCGGACGTCCAGCACGGTGTCCCGCCAGGCGGCGCGGGAGGGGTCGTCGAGCGCGTCGACGAGGGCCTCGAGGGAGGCGTAGCTGGCCGTCAGCTCGTCCGCGCCGCGCCGGGTGTACGCGTTGCCGAGGGCCTCCTTGAGCACGCTGCGGAACTCCCGGGCCTCGTCGGGGACCGCCGTGGCGACCTCCAGCCGGAGGTGCGAGCCCTGCTCGAACGGCACGCCCGCGAGGATCTGGTTCAGCGGCAGGATGCGCTCGCCGATGGCCCGGCGCTCCTCCTCCAGCAGCTGCAGCAGGTCGGAGAAGCGCTCGTAGGAGCGGTTGGAAAAGTACTCCCGGAACTCCTCCTCGCGCTGCGGCAGCCCCTCCTGCACGATCGCCCGGTAGAGCGCGACGTAGTGCTCCGCGGCGTCGACGCCCGTGCCGACCGAGGCCGTGGCCGAGGGGCCGAAGTCGCGGGCGAACTGCTTGAACGTGTCCGTCAGCGCGGTCTCGGTCGCGTACAGGGACTGGCGCAGCTCGGCGGCCTCCGCGCCGAGGGCCAGGGCGACGGCGGAGACCGCGGCGTCCAGTTCCGCCACCGTGGCGGCGCCGTCGCCGGCCAGCAGGCCGACCAGCTCCCCGCGGGCGCGCATTTCCGCGGCGGCGTCCGGGTCGGGGACGACGGCGGCCGCCCCGGTCGCCTCGAGCTGCCCGCGCGCGTCCGCGAGCCGCCGCTCGAGGGCCCCGGTCTCGCTCCGGAGCACCGCGAGGCGCCCGACGGCGGCCTCCAGCTCCTGCCGGGCCTCCCCGAGCGCCGCCCGCAGCGCGGCCAGGTCGGTCCCCGTGCCCATGGCCTCGGCCAGCCGGGCCTCGAGGCCAGCGACCTCGGCGGCCTGCGGCGTGGAGTCGAACTCGGCGAAGCCGCGCGTGTCCGCGGCGAGGCGGCGCAGCAGGGCCAGCTTGCCGGCCAGCTCGTCCTTGGAGCGGCTGCGCTCGGCCGCCAGCTCCTCGGCCTCCCGCTCGTCGTCCGCCAGCCGGTCGGCCTTGGCCGTGAGCTCGGAGATCTTCTCCTCGTTCGTGAACCCCAGCAGGTAGTCGGCGGCGGCCACGGCGCGGGTGTCGCGCTCGAAGGCGCCGCGGCCGGCCTTGATGGTCCCGGCCAGCGACAGCGCCTTGTCGTGCGCGTGCAGGCCGGCGTCGGACTCCACGCACGCGAACGCGAGGTCGGCGGCGATCTTGCCCCGCAGCCACGCCCCGCCGTCGGACTCCTTGAACTCCAGCTTCGTGACCAGGTCGCCGGGGCCGGGCGCCGCCTCGCGGGGCGGCTGGGAGATGTCGACCCAGCGCAGCCGGCCCACGTTCTCGAGCGAGTCGATGGCGGCCGTGACCTTGCGCAGGTCCTCCCCGCGCACCAGCAGGGTCGTCGCGAGGGCGCGCAGCGCCTTCTCGGCGGCCGGCCGCCACGCGGCCTCGCCGGGGGCCATGTCCACGAGCTCGCCGCCGAACGGCAGGTCCTCCGGCGCCAGCCCGGTGGCCGAGCAGATCCGCCGCCGGGCCGCGGCGGAGACACCGTCGATGTTGGAGCCGCGCCGGGCGTAGGAGTCGATCTCGGCGCGCAGTTTCCGGCCCCGCTCGCGCGCGGCCATCGAGGCGGCCATCGCCTCGTACTCCAGGGTGCGGGCGTCCGCCGCGACGCCCTCAAGCGTCTCGGCCGAGACGGCGGCCTGGCGCCGGGCCGCGCCCAGGCCCGCGGAGGAGAACACGAACGCCACGCCGGCCCGCTCGAAGTCCGCCCGCAGCCCCGCGGCGAGCGCCTCGCGCTCCCCGAGCCGGTCCCGCGCGGCCGCCAGCTCGCGCTCGAGCTTCTCGACGGCCTGCCCGCCGCGCGCGTCGTGCTGCTCCGCCAGGGAGCGGACGCGCTCCTCGAGGACCGTCTTGGCCTCCGCGGCCGCCGCGATCGCGCCGCGGTGCTCGGCCAACTCCGCCGTCAGGCGGCCGGTCGCCTCGCCCAGCAGCTCGGCGGCGAGCTCGTGGCGCAGTCGGGGCAGCTGCTCGTCGGCCAGGCGCGCCGTGTGGGCCAGCCGCTCGGTCAGCTCCCGGTGGCGGGCGTGCTGGTCCGGCACGAGCTCGAGGGCGTCGCACTGGGCGCGGGCCTCCTCGAGCTGGCGGTGGATGGCGCGCAGGTGGGAGAAGTCCTCGACGGCGTGGGCCGCGGCGGCCAGCGTCGTCGGCACCTCGAGGACCTCGTCCCGGAAGAACCGGTTGACGCCGCGGTCCAGGCCCTTGCCGTTCTGCAGGGTGCGCAGCAGGGAGAACGCCTTGTCGTTGTCGATGCCGAGGCGCCTGCGGAAACGCTCCGCGAACGTCTTGTGCGTGTCGAACGCCTCGAAGCCGGGCAGGGTGCGCTGCAGGCTGGAGGGGGAGAAGCGGCGCGGGCCGTGCTCCTCCAGAGCGGCCGTGTCCAGCGCGGCGTCGCCGAGGACGTAGTGCTTGCCGACCTGCCCCTCGAGGCCGTTGGCGGGCAGGTCGAACAGGGCGGCGATGGTGGTGGTCCCGCCCAGCCCGTCCTCGTAGACCAGGGCGATGGCGCTCCACGTCGCGCCCGGCCGCTGGTAGACGGTGCCCGCCGCCGTCGTGAACCGGCGCCCGCGCATGTAGGAGTACGTGGTGCGGCGGTCCTTGCGCGTGGAGGCCTCGTGCGCGGACTCGTTCAGGCGCGGGGCGGCCTGGAAGATGTGCCCGATCCCGTCGAACAGCGTGGACTTGCCGACGCCGGGGTGGCCGGTGAGCAGGGTGCCGTTGCGGTCCACGTAGAGGCTGTGCCGGCCGTGGAACGTGCCCCAGTTGACGACCTGGATGCGGGTCAGGCGGTGCTGGCCGGGGTTCGTCGCCTCCCCGAACGGCAGGGTGAACTCGATGCTCACAGGGTCTCCTCGTCGGTCTCGGCGGGCTCGTCCCCGGAGCCGCTGCGCTCGATGGCGGCGATGTAGGCGGGGATCTCGTCGATGGACTCGAACGGCAGCGCCAGGGCCAGCGCGGGGGAGACCCGGTACTCGTCGTCGAGCTCGGTCGGCAGGATCAGCTTCAGCCCGAGCAGCCGGGCCAGCGACGCGTCGGTCAGCTCCTCGAGCCGCTTGTCGTCGACGGCGCCGGGCTGCGCGTGCTCCTCGAGGATCTCGCGGGCCGCGGCCCGGGTGACGGTCGCGTCCGTGCCCGTGCCGGTGTGGCGGTCCAGGAGCAGCCGCAGGCGCAGGGCCAGCAGGGTCTCCTCGCGCTTGAGCGGGCGGCGCGGGGCGATCGCGGTCGTGTGCGGGGCCTCGACGTCGACCGGGACCAGCAGCGCGATCTTCCGCTCCGTGTCCACCTCGAGGCGCAGGAACAGCTCGGAGACGAACGCCGCGATGTCGGTGCGCCGGTCGAGCACCAGCTGCCACAGCCGCGCGTCGGCCGTCCCATCCAGGTACGGGCCGCGCAGCAGGCGCACCAGCGCCTGCCGCAGGGGCAGCCCGAAGCGGCCGGTGTCCCCGTCGAAAAGCCGCCGCTCGGCCGGAAGGTGGGCTCCGCCGTCGTCCTCCCGCGCCTGCGCGGCGCGCGGTGCCTGGCTGGTGTCGGTGCTCATGCGGGGTCCTCCGTGAACGAGATGACGGGCAGGTGGGCGGTGCGTTCGCTGCCGTCGACCTGGGTGAAGACGATGGTCTCGGCGCGGGTCCCGTCGGGGACGGCGCCCGTGGTGCGGGCGGCCTCGACGAGCCAGCGGACGCTGTTGAGGTGGCGGTCGGTGTCCTCGAGTTCGCCGAAGACGGCGGCCAGCGTGGGCGCGCCGCCCGCCCGGGTGCGGGCGCGGACGACGGCGGCGCCCAGCGCCTTCGGATCCGCCTTCGGCGTGCTGGGCGTCCGGTGGATGTCGGCCTGGCTCAGGGCCGGCGGGTCGGCGAGCCGGGGCGGGGCGACATGCTCGGCGGGGTCGAAGATGCGCAGGCCGGCGAGGGTGGCGAAGTCAGGCGCGTAGAGCCCGACCGGCGCGGCGGGGGTGCGGGCCCGCAGCGCGGGGGATGCGGCGACGGCGATTTCGGCCTTGCGGATGGCCCGGCGCAGCAGCATCGATTCGCGGAACGCGTCCGACTGCACGTACGCGTGGAGCGACTCGGAGAGCTTGCCGTAGCTGGCGTGGACCTCTCCGGCCTGGCGGCGGAGCTCGCGCAGCAGGTTGGCGAGGGTGTGGCGCTCCTCGGCGGTGAGCTCGTCGGCGAAGCCGCGCTCGAGGACCTCGGTGACGGCCTGGCGGAAGCGGGCCTGCCGGGCCGGGTCGTTGAGGAATTCGGTGAAGCCGCGGAACGTCTCGCCTTGGGCGGTGCTGCGCAACTGCCGGTCCCCTTCGAGGACCTGCCCGACGGCGACGCCCTTGGCCATGGAGGACTCCATGATCTCCTGGCGGACGTGGTGCAGCATCTCGCGCACGCCGTCGCGCATCCGCTTGAAGTCGGCCGGGAGGCTGGCCGCGAGGTCGAGGACGGAGCGGGCCGCGGCGACGGCGCCCTCGCTGGGGAGGACGTCGGGGGAGGTGCCGGCCTCCAGGGAAGCGATGCGTTCGCGGCGTTCGGCGATTTCGGCCTCGAGCTGGCGGATGCGGGCGGCGGGGTCCGGGTCCGTCTCGTGGGCGAGCGTCTCGATGCTGGTCAGAAGTGTGTTGAGGCGGGACGAGTTGAGGTTGGTGCGCGACCCGGAGAAGCCGTCGAGGAAGGTGAGGACGCGGGCGGTCTGCGCGGTCGGCTCGTAGTGGAACTGCCCGTCGACGAGGGGGCGCGCCAGGTAGCGGGAGCGGACCCACGAGTCGGCGTACTGGGAGGGGCCCCACTGTTCATTGAGGGCGGCGCCCTCGGCGCGGAGGCGCTTGAGGAACGCGTCGAGCGCGGCGTGGAAGGGTTCGAGGGCGACCCGCGGGCGGGCCTGCGTGAACTCGGCGCGGAGGAAGGCGAGCGTCCACGGCGCGGTCGAGAGGAGTTTCCACGCGGGGGAGGAGCGGAAGTCCTGCTGCTCCTGCCAGAGGGCGGCGGCGTGGTCACTCGGGTGCATCGGCTACTTCCAGGGCACGGTGGCGCCCATTCGGGGGACGGGGCGGGGCCGGTCGGGCCCGACCTACGATTCTAGGCCACCGCCCCGGCCCGCCCGTGCCGCTACTCCCCGAAGGGCGAGCCGCAGCCGGGGCCTCCCGGGTTCTCGCTGCAGTTCATGTCCACGAGGATCTTCTTGGTCCGCCAGACGCTGATTTCCGCGGGATCGCTGGGCACGCCAGCCGTCCCGGCGACCGCGAGCCAGGGGCCGCCGTCGACCGAGAACTGCCCGGTGTAGATGGTGGTGAGGCCTACCGGGTAGTCGCCGGTTTCGGCGTAGACGTGGCTCGTATCGGTTTCCGTCGTGAGGGGATCGCCGGTGACCGGGCCGCCGGGAACGTTGGTCATCCGGGCGGTTCCGTCGCCGTAAGTCCATTCGTAGGCGACGGGCGTGGCCTTCACCCTGACTGCGGAGCCGAGGAGCTCGGTCGTGAGCGTTTGCGTCTGCGATTCGGCGTAGATGTTCGTTTGGGCGTTGCGCAGGGAGAACCCGTTGAGGTCCATGGCGATGGTTGAAGCAGGGATCGGAAGCCGACGGAACTCGCTGACGGTCAGGACGATCGCCTCTGGGGCACGGGAGATCGGGTCAGAATCGACGGCTGGAGCCTCATCGAAAGACAAGCAACCAGTTTGGCCGGTGTCGACGGGATCGGACTTTGGAGTGGCACGTTCCACGAACCGCACATAGAACTCTCCGGACGGGCATTGTGTAGCGGTAGCCGTCGCGCAAGATAAGTCGATATTCCCGCTCTTAGTGTCCGCACAATAAAGCACAGGTCTCGTGATGGGACCCTTCTTTTTGGCGGCCTTGTTGCCGGTTGGGCGGGTCGGCGTGCTCGGATTTGGCGCCTCTTTCGTTTCTTGACCTCCATTAGAACTAGAACTGCGAGTGCCACCTTCGGCCGTCGCCTCAATGGCGTCTCCGACTGTCGACATGTCCAACTCCGGGGTGTTCGACCCCTTACCCGTGATGGGGATAACGAGTGACGCCCCCGCGGATAATCTTGGCGCCGTACTGAGCGCTTCAGGGACAAGCGTTAGGCTGAATGAGGCCAACAATGCAAGAGCGGCCCATGAAGGTGACATCTATGCACCTGTCACCACGGCTGATTCGACCGTCCAACCGTGCTTTGGATGATGAATCGCATGAAATTCGAGCGGCACTTCTTCTGAACTAATCGGCGCGAATTTTGAATATTCGCCTTCTTCCGAATAGAAACGCCCAGGTTCTTGGACCATCGTGAAAGCACTTTGGTAACGGCCGAACTTGTCCTTGGCTAAGTGGGTGAAGAAATCTTTAGGCGCCGTCTGCCCGCCTAACTGCCACGTCCGCTTTTGAGCTAGCAACTTAGCGGTCTCGATTCGCTTGTCGCAAAAGATGCACGATTCTTCGGATATTGCCTCAAGTTCCGAGGTGTCCCCAGTCGCAATCGCATAGTTCTGCACCTCGAACCAGTACTCGACGAATGCCTCATATCCCTCCTTCGAGAACTCCTTCGCCTTCGCCGGCATCTTCGGCTCCTCCAGGTTCTTGGCCGGGGAAGTCGAGGTTGCCGGTTGCGGGGTCTTGGGCGAAGGCGACGGTTCGGGCCGCGCGGACGACGAAGCGGCCGGGGACGACGCAACAGCACCGGGGGAGGACGACGACGAGCCGGGATCGGCCGAGCTGCCAGCGCACCCACTGAGTGCCAGGCACCCCAGCGCCGCGAGCGCCACCCCCGAGCGGATTCGGACAAGCTGGTTCACGCGCATGGCATCCCATCGGTCGCGATTGACAGTTCGAGTAAATCGATCCTATCGCGAAAAGAGGGCCCGTGGACATTGTCCACAGGCCCTCTTCGGGGTCGGTCCGGAGAGCTACGCCGCGGCGAACTCCTCCGTCTGCACGCTCGCCTGCTGCTCCGGGTTGTACCGCGGCCCGGCAACCGTCGACTGGTTGATGATCGAGTCGACCTCCGCAACCGTCTCGGCGTCCAGCTCCAGCTCCTCGGCCCCGAAGTTCTCCTCCAGATGCTCAGGGTTCGTCGTCCCGGGAATCGCGACGATGTGCTCGCCCTGCGCGAGCACCCAGGCCAGGGCCAGCTGCGCGGGCGTCGCGCCGAGTCGCTCCGCGACCGCAGCGAACGGCTCCAGCAGCTCCAGGTTCCGCGGGTAGTTCTCCCGGGAGAACCGCGGCATCCGGTGCCGCATGTCGCCCTCGGGCAGGGACCACGGATCATCCAAGCGCCCCGTGAGGTAGGCGCGGCCGAGCGGGCTGAAGGCCACGAACGTCGTCCCAAGCTCCCGGCAGGCATCCAGCACGGCCAGCTCGGGGTTGCGCGTCCACAGCGAGTACTCCGTCTGCACCGCGGCGATCGGGTGGACCCGGTGGGCGCGGCGCAGTGTTTCGGCCGAGACCTCGGACAGGCCAATCGCACCGATCATCCCGTCGGTCACCAGCTCCGACAGGGCGCCGACGCTGTCCTCGATCGGCACGTCCGGGTCCGTCCGGTGCAGGTAGTACAGGTCGATCTGGTCCGTGCCCAGCCGCTGCAGCGACGCCTCGGCCTGGACCCGGATGCTGGCGGGCCGGCAGTCGATGTCGGTACCGTTACCCCGCTTGACCAGCCCGCACTTGCTCGCCAGCAGGTAGTCGTCGCGCCGGTTGCCCACCGCCGCGCGGATCAGCTCCTCGTTGGACCCGCCGCCGTACATCGTGGCGGTGTCCAGGTGGTCGACGCCGGCGTCCAGGGCCCGGCGCAGCAGGTTGGCGGCCTCCTGCGGGGAGGGGAAGTTCGAGTAGCCGTGGTTCAGGTTCATGCATCCGAGGCCCAGCGGACGCACCCGGGACCCGGCGAGAAGGCGCTTATCCATAGGCTCTTGTGTAGCACGCGGACGGGTCGGGCGGCCTACAGCGGCTCCCCGAGCTCCTCGAGCAGCCGGGTGAGATCCCGCACCGTCGATCCCGGGACGGGCAGCAGCGGCAGCCTCGGCTCGCCCGCCCCGACCCCGGCGGCCCGCGCCAGCGCGTACAGGTTGCTCAGTTTTCTCAAGCCGGTGAACTCGCGCATGAGCGGGGCGAGCGCGTCGCGCAGCCGCGCCGCCCCGGCGGCGTCCCCGGCGACGACGGCGGCGCGCAGTGCCCCGAAGTGCGCCGGAAGCAGGGCCGCCGGCCCCGAATGCCACGCGTCCCCGGCGAACCCGGCCTCGGCGATCAGCGCGTCCCCGGCCATGCCGTGGGCGAAGCCGGGCGCCGCGGTCCGGCGGAGATCCTCGTGCCGCCGCGCGAACGTGTCGGTGTCGGCGACGACCTCCTTGAGGGCGACGATGTTGGGCACGCGGGACAGCTCGGCGGCGAGCTCGAGCGAGAACGCGAAGTTCGTCGTTCCGGGGTTGGAGTACAGGCACACCGGCAACGTGGTCGCCTCCGCGACCAGCCGGCACTGCGCCGCGACCTCCTCCTCCGTCAGGGGCACGTAGGAGACCGTGGAGACCAGCACGCCGTCGGCCCCGTACGTCTCGGCGTCCTGCACGTGGCCCAGCAGCTCCCGCGTCGAGACGGCGCTGACGCCCGCATACACCGGCAGTCCTGGATTCGCGGTCCTGACGGCCTCGACCCCGGCCTCGAGGACCTCGCGCCGCTCGGCGGCGTCGAGATACGCGAAGCTGCCGGAACTCCCGAGCAGTGCGATGCCGTCCACGCCGGACGCTGCGAGGGACGTCAGGTGCCGGTCGAGTTCAGGGAGGTCGACCCCGCCGTCGTCGTCAAAGGGCGTCACGGGGTAGGCGATGAGTCCGCGGAAGTCAGCCATGCCGCGAGTATGCCATGCCCCGCCCGAAGGTTCACCGAGTTATATAAGTAGGTTATATTCAGGCCATGCCCGACGACCTCGGAACCACCCTGGCCCGCCTCATCTCGGCCACCCATTTCCTGTCCCGCGTGGCGGGCAGCCGCGCCGGGCGCGGGTTGTCGCCGTCGCACTACCGGGCGCTCGCGCTGCTGCGCGAGCACGGCGGCCTGCGCATCGGCGAACTGGCCGGTGCCGTCCGGGTCAGCCAGCCCGGCATGACCAAGATCGTCGGCCAGCTCGAACGCGACGGTGGCGTGGAGCGCCGCCCGGACCCGGCGGACTCGCGGGCCACGCTCGTCGAGATCACGGCCGCGGGCGCCCAGCAGCTCAGGGACCGCACCGCCGGCCTCGCCAAGCAGGTCAGCGGCGACTTCGCCGACCTCACCGCGGCGGAGCGGGACACCCTGCGCGCCGCCGTCGACATCCTCGAACGCCACACCGCCTCCATGCGCACCTCGCGCTCCTCGCCGGAAGGACCACTGCCGTGACACCGAGTCCCCGCCAACCTTCCACCGAACCGGCGCCGGCCGAGGCGGCGCCGGCCGCGGCCCCGGGCATCACCGCCGCCGACCCGACCGAGGCCGCCAATGCGCCCGCAGCGTCCCTGTGGCACCAGCCCCGCGCCGTCTGGGCGGTCGCGTTCGCGTCGGTGGTGGCGTTCATGGGGATTGGGCTCGTCAGCCCGATCCTGCCGGCCATCACGACCGAACTCGGGGCGACCCCGACACAGACCTCGCTGCTCTTCACCAGCTACCTCGCCATTACGGGGACGGCCATGTTCTTCACGAGCTGGGTCTCGACGCGGATCGGCGCGCGGCGCACCCTGCTCCTGGGCCTGGCCATCATCGCGGTCGCCTCGCTGTGCGCGGGGCTGAGCGGCAGCGTCGACGGGATCATCGCCTTCCGCGCCGTGTGGGGCCTGGGCAACGCCCTGTTTATCTCGACGGCGCTGGCCACGATCGTCGGCGAGTCCAGCGGCGCCGCCGGGGCGATCATCCTCTACGAGGCCGCCCTGGGCGTGGGCATCGCCGTCGGGCCCCTCGTCGGCGGCCTGCTGGGCTCGATCGCCTGGCAGGCGCCCTTCTACGGCACCGCCGTGCTGATGGCGACGGCGTTCGCCGCCGTCGCCACGCAGATGCGCGGCGAGGCCAGCCCGGCAGCGCGTTCTCCGCTCGGCGCGCCGTTCCGCGCGCTGGCGCGTCCCGGGATCCTCGTGCTGGCGCTGGTGGCCCTGTTCTACAACATCGGCTTCTTCACGATCATGTCCTGGACGGCGTACCCGCTCGGCTTCGGCGCGCTGGGGATCGGCGTCGTCTTCACCGGGTGGGGCATCGGCCTGGCCCTGACCAGCGTGTTCGGGGCGCCGGCCCTGACGCGCCGCTGGCCGGCCATGCGCGTGGTGTGGGTGACGCTCGCGGTCCTGGCCGCGACGCTCGTCGCGTTCGCGCTCTGCGTGGACTCGGTCCCTGCGCTCGTGGCGCTCATGGTCCTGGCCGGGCTGGAGCTCGGCGTGATGAACACGGTCCTGACGGAGGCCGTCATGGAGGCGACGGACGTGCCGCGGGCGGTGGCGTCCTCGGCCTACTCCGGAGTCCGCTTCCTCGGCGGCGCGGTGGCCCCGCCGGCCGCGGCCGCCCTGGCCGCCGCCTTCACCGCCGGCACGCCGTACTGGCTCGGCGCGTCCGGCGTCGCGGTCTCCATCGTGCTGCTCCTGGCGTTCGGCCGCGTCGTGGCGCCCACGGGGCCGGCCCGCGCGGCGACGGCCCGCGACGGGGCCGAGGCGGTCACGCTCGGCGATGCCTAGGCCAGCCAGACCGTCCCGCGCCGGCGTCCGAAGGCCGGCCCTCCGATCGAGAACGGCCCAGGGCCGAGCAGGGCGCAGGCAAGCGCGCCGGTGCCGAGCGCGAGGACCAGCTCGAAGCCGTTGTCCGCGACGAAGATGCCGTTGGGCCAGTGGATCAGGATCATCGACGCCATCATCTCCAGGAACAGGAGGACGCCGACGAAGCGCGTGAGCACCCCGAGGATCAGCAGGACGCCGCCAGCCAGCTCGAGCGTGGCGGCGACGACCGCGGCGATCTCGGGGAACGGGACGCCCATGTCGGCGAACGAGGCCTGCGTGCCCGGGATGGTGAACTGGAAGAACTTCTGCCAGCCGTGTGCGGCGAAGAGGAAGCCGAACACCAGCCGCAGGATGAGTTGGGTGGCGGCGGTGGCGCCCCCGGTGTGGCGGGTGATCGGCGAATACGTTTCGGTGTCCATGCTGGACTCCTGGGTGGGGCCGGTACCGGTGGTGGGGCGGCTGGCGCCGCCCGGACGGTGGATCAGGCGCTGGCGGCGGGCGGACCGCCACGCCTTAAGTCTAGGCCGGGGGGCCGGAATCTCTGAGGGTGGGCGGCGGGCGGACGGCAACGGCCCGGGAACGACGGCGGCGCTGCGCGCGGTCGTTCCCGGGCCGTGTGGCTCGGCTGGGGTCTTGCCTAGGCGAGCCAGGCGGTCTTGGCGGAGCGGCCGAAGATCGCGTGGTCGAGGGACAGGCGGCCCGGGCCGACGAGGGCCAGCGCCGCGGCGCCCGCGCCGAGGGCCAGGACGAGCTCGAAGCCGTTGTTCTCGATGAAGACGCCACCCTGGAGGTGGACCATGAAGATCGCGCCGATCATCTGCAGCGTGAGCAGGGCGGCCAGGGGGCGGGTGAGCAGGCCGAGCATGATCGCGATGCCGCCGACGAGCTCGATCGTCGCCAGGACGGGGGCGACGAGCTCGGCCGCCGGGACGCCCATCTGGGTGAAGGCGCCCTGGGTGCCGGGGATCGTGTACTGGAAGTACTTCTGCCAGCCGTGGGCCGCGAACAGGAAGCCGATGGCCACGCGCAGCACGAGGCGCGCGGTGGTGGAGGTGGTCGCGGTGGTGGCCGCGTCGTTGCTGAAGGTCGTGGTGGTCATGGTCGCCTCTCGGTCGGGGAAGGCCGGGGTCTGGCCGTGGTTCCCACCAGCATGACAGGAAATTGGTTGAAGTTTCAATATGAGTGACGATGATCACGGCCTCCGGCGTCGTGTGCGGAGGGCCGGGACGCGCGGCGGATCATTCGCGGACGCGCACCGCCGCCTCCCGCAGGTTCTCCTCGACACGGGTATAGGCGTCGCGGGCCACGGCCTTCCAGAAGCGCAGCGCCAGGCCCGGGTTCTCGGCCTCGATGGCCGCGATGGCCTCCGCCGTCAGCACCTTCAGCCGCACCTTCCCCTGGGCCCGGACCCGGATCGACTGCCCGTCTCCGCCCAGGGCGATCTCGCCGAAGGTGGAGCCGGCCCCGAGGGTGGCGTGCCTGAACCGCTGGCCGCGCTGGCGGCTGCTCGTGGCGACCTTCCCGGAGAGGATCAGGTAGATCCCGCCGAACCGCTGGCCGACCCGACGGATGACCTCGCCGTCGTCGTACTCCCGGTCCTCCATCCGTGCGGCGAGGTACTCGACCTCGTCGTCGCCCATCGGCTCGAACGCCGGGAAGTCGCGCACGGCGACCTCCTCCGGCACGCCGCTGCGGTCGCCGTAGAGCGCGACCAGCCACTCCTCGGCCCACTCGATGGCGTCGGTCGGACGCTCGAATTGGGGCAGGTCCCGCCCGGTGGCGGACAGGGCCGCACCGAGCGAGCCGTCGGTGTCCACCAGGGCCAGCGCGCGCCGCTCCTTGCCCATCGCCTCCGCCAGCCGGCGGAGCATGCCGACGGCGGCGTCGTTGACCTCGTCGACCCGGCGCACGTCGAGGATGACGAGCTCCACCTCTTCCGGGAGGGCGGACACGGCCCGGGTCACCGACTCCGTCCCGGCGAACAGCAGGTCCCCGTGGAGCTCGAACACGTGCGCGCGGTGCCCGTTCGCGGCCAGGACGGCCGCCGACTCGTCGTTGCGCCGCACCCCCGACGGCGCCTCGGTCACGTCGTAGCTGTCCCGGATCGCCGACCGGCCCAGCCGGGCGGCCCGCACGAAGTGCAGCTGCATGTCCTCGGCCATCCGGCGCGACGCCGCCACTCCGCGCACGCTGGTGCCGTGCCCGTCCAGGGGAGGGGAGTAGACGGCCAGCCCCAGCTGCCCCGGCAGGACGGCCAGCAGCCCGCCGCCGACGCCGGACTTCGCGGGCATGCCCACCGTGGACGTCCACGCGCCGGCGTCGTCGTACATCCCGCACGTCAGCATCACGGACAGCACGCGCTGAACCGAGTCGATGCCCAGGGCCTGCTTGCCCGTCACCGGGTTGCGGCCGCCGTTGGCGAGCGTCGCGGCCATCACGGCCAGGTCCCGGGCCGTCACGAGGACCGAGCACTGCCGGAAGTAGTCCTCCACCGGCCCGTTCGGGTCCGACTCCACGATCCCCGAGCTGCGCAGCAGGTTGGCCAGCGCCCGGTTGCGGAATCCGGTCTTCGACTCGGACTTGTACACGGCCTCGCTGATCTCCAGGGGGCGCCCGGCCGCGTCGGAGTACGCGGCGAGGATCCGGCCGAACCGGTCCCGGCCGCCGCCGCCCTTGATCAGCGAGGTCGCGGCGATGGCGCCGGCGTTGATCATCGCGTTCTTGGGCCGTCCCGTGTCGCGGGCCAGGGAGATCTCGTTGAACGCCTCGCCCGACGGCTCGACGTCGATCTTCTCGTCGACGGCGTCCAGCCCGTGGTCCTCGAGGGCGAGCCCGTACGTGAACGGCTTGGAGATCGACTGGATGGTGAACTCGTCGTCGGCGTCCCCGACCTCGTACACGTAGCCGTCCACGGTGGCCAGGCAGATCGCGAACCGGCCCGGGTCGGCGTCGGCCATCGCGGGGATCCCCTGGTAGGGGTTTCCCTCGGTCAGCCCGGAGAGTTCGGCGTGCAGGTCCAGCAGGTACTGCTCGATCGGGGAGCGCATGGGCTACAGCCTAGCGAGGGGGCGGACGACGGCGGGGCCGGTCCCCAAGCCGGCCCCGCCGCGGTGTGTCCTTCCGCGCCCGCGGAAGGAGGGAGGCCGGCCGGCCCGATGCCGTCCCCCTGGTGCGTGGGCCGGCCGGTCTCCCGATGGGATGCCCAGCGTGGGGAGCGTGGGCGCGGCCGTTCCCCCCTGTGGCCGGCGGTTCCCCCCGGGTGCCGGCCCCGCGCCCACCGTCTCCCGACGACTGAACGGTTCCAGCCCACCGCGGGGGTCCGACAGTTTGGTGCACGGGCCTCCACGCGGGTTGGTGCACGGCCCTCCGCGGGCGGGGGCCGCCGCTACCGGCGGCGCGTGCCGAGCACCAGCGCCGCACCGGCCACGGCCCCGGCGACCGAGTAGACGGCGGGCCAGGCGCCGATCTTCTTGGCGAGCGGATGCGACCCGCCGAACGCGGCGACGTACAGGCCCGTCAGCGCCGCGGCCCTCCCGGGGCCGGTCTGGCGGTTGACGACGGCGAAGGCGCCGGCGCCCGCCGCCGCGAGGACGGCTCCGCCGAGCTGGCGGTTGCCGGTGTCGCGGGCGGTCTTGTAGCCGCCGACCAGACCGGCGGTCGTCAGCAGCGGGGCGTAGAGGCGGGACATGGCGCTCCTGTGGGCTCGAAAACGGGTTTCCCCAGCGTAGCCGTGTCCCCCTCCCGCGTGGGCCCCTGCCGGATGACGCTACCCGGGCGTAGCATGACCGCCATGTCAAGCACGCATTTGGAAGAAGGCACCCCGACGCGGGTCATCATGGTCGCGGTCGTCGCGGCGCTCGGCGGGTTCCTGTTCGGCTTCGACAGCGCCGTGATCAACGGCGCGGTCGACGCGGTCGGCAGCGAGTTCGCGCTCAGCCCGGTCCTGCTCGGGTTCACCGTCTCCTGCGCCCTGCTCGGCGCCATGGTCGGGGCCTGGTTCGCCGGCCCGATCGCGGACCGGCAGGGGCGCGTGCGGGCCATGGTGGTGGCCTCGGTCCTCTTCACGGTCTCCGCGGTCGGGTCGGGGCTGGCCATCGGCGTCGTCGACCTGATCATCTGGCGATTCATCGGCGGCGTCGGGGTCGGCATGGCCTCCGTGCTCGCCCCCGCCTACATCGCCGAGGTCTCTCCGGCCCACAGCCGCGGGCGCCTGGCCTCGCTGCAGCAGATGGCCATCGTCATCGGCATCTTCGTGGCGCTGCTCTCCGACGCGTTCATCGCCGCCGTCGCCGGCGGGGCGAGCGAGGTCACGTGGCTGGGCATGCAGGCCTGGCGGTGGATGTTCCTCGCCGAGGTGGTGCCGGCCGTGCTCTACGGCGTCCTGGCCCTGATGATCCCCGAGTCGCCGCGCTACCTGGTGGCCCGCAACGAGTTCGCCAAGGCCGGGGCCGTGCTCAGCGAGGTCGTCGGCATCAAGACCAAGGAACACATCGAGGAGAAGATCGCCCAGATCAAGGCGACCATCAACCTCGAGGAGCGCCAGGGCCTCCATAGCCTCGTCGGTGGCAGGGGCTGGCTGCTGCCCATCGTGTGGGTCGGGATCCTGCTCTCGGTCTTCCAGCAGTTCGTCGGGATCAACGTCATCTTCTACTACTCGACGTCCCTCTGGCGGTCGGTCGGCTTCACCGAGACGGACTCCTTCACGATCACCGTCATCACCTCCGTGACGAACATCGTCGTCACCATCGTGGCGATCGCGCTCATCGACAAGATCGGCCGCAAGCCCCTGCTCCTGGCCGGCTCCGCGGGCATGACGCTCTCGCTGGGCCTGATGGCGCTGTCCTTCAGCCAGGCGGTCGGCTCCGGCCGCGACGTCACCCTGCCCGAGCCGTGGGGCGTGGTCGCACTGGTCGCAGCGAACCTGTTCGTCGTCTGCTTCGGCGCCAGCTGGGGGCCGGTGGTCTGGGTGCTGCTGGGCGAGATGTTCTCCAACCGGATCCGCGCCGTCGCCCTCTCCGTGGCCGCCGCGGCGCAGTGGCTCGCGAACTTCATCATCACGACGTCGTTCCCGAAGCTCTCCGAGATCAGCCTGGTCCTCGCATACGGGCTCTACGCGTTCTTCGCGCTCCTGTCGCTGGTGTTCGTCGCGAAGTTCGTCCGCGAGACCAAGGGCCGCGAACTCGAGGACATGCGGGACGCGTAGCCCTACGGCTGCCCGGCGGGCCCGGCCGGGGCGGGCGCGGCGCCGTCGTCCGCCCCGAGCGGCGGCTCCGCCGCCGTCGGCACCCCGGCCAGCTCGGCCAGGAGGGCGGTGCCGAGGACCTCGGCGCCGGCCAGGCTCGGGTGCACGCCGTCGTAGGCCATCCCCGGCGCG
The DNA here is from genome assembly GCF_056782315.1 of Arthrobacter paludis. Taxonomy (NCBI): domain Bacteria; kingdom Bacillati; phylum Actinomycetota; class Actinomycetes; order Micrococcales; family Micrococcaceae; genus Arthrobacter; species Arthrobacter paludis. The sequence goes on along the minus strand of NZ_JBXAEW010000007.1, from coordinate 94,983 downwards.
TAGTGGCCGGGGCTGGCCTCGGCCCGCAGCCCCGCGCCCGCGTCCACCCACTCCCAGCCCTGGCGGGCGACGAAGCCCGCGAGCCAGTCGTTGTACGCCACGGTCTGGGTCTCGAAGCCGTTGCGCGGCGGCACGGAGGAGACCAGGACGCGCGGGGCGCCCACGGTCGCGGCGATCCCGCGCAGGTTCACGCCGATGCGCTCGAACGGGACGCCCGCGTAGATGTCGTTGGTGCCCGCCAGCAGGACCAGGACGTCTGCGTCCTGCGGCCGCGCGCCCTCGAGCATCTCGGAGGTGGTCGCGCCGCCGACGGCCCAGCCGCCCGTGAACGCAACGCCGGCGTCCTGGGCGAAGTTCACCCAGGACCGCTCGCCGACCACCCGGCGGCGGACGTCCCGCGGATACGCGTGGTCGGCCGTGATCGAGTCCCCGATGACCGTGAACGTGGTGGCCCCCGAGCCCGCCGCGACCGGTGCCGCCGGATCCGCGAGTGGGGGCCGGTCGGCCGGCCCGGGGCCGCGGAACCCGGCCAGGACGACGACGGCGGCGGCCGCGAGCGCCACGCACGCGGCGATCGCGGCGGACAGGCGGCGGGGGAGGCGGACGGGTCGGGACGGCAACTTCGGTGGCTCCCACGGGGACGAGGTTGGCGGGCCCCTTAAGCCTAGGAACCCGCGCCGCGCGACGTGCCGGGGCGGCGGTTGCGATCCGGACACGAAGGTTGCAATCCGGCTACGGCAGGCGCCCTGGCGCCGCCGCTACGGCCGCCGCCCCGGCGCCGCCGCTACGGCTGCAGGCCGCCCGTGCAGGCCGCGCCCGGCTCCGGGGTCTGCTCGCCCTGGCGGTACTTCTGGATGAACGTGCCGATGCGCGGGTCGTCCGCGGACTCGACGGACAGCTGGGCGCCCCACGCGCTGAGCTTGATCGGGGCGTCCTGGCCCTCGTAGGGGGTCAGGAGCATGTACGTGCGCTCGCCGACGGTCTCCTTCAGGGCCTGGACCTGCTCGGCCGGCAGGTCGGGGCTGTAGCTGATCCAGACGGCGCCGTGCTCGAGCGAGTGCACGGCGTTGACCTCGGGGACCTGCTGGTCGTACACGCCGCAGTTGAGCCAGACCGCGTTGTGGTCGCCGCCCGTGCCGGGCTGGGTCTGGTACTGGACCTGGCCCTGGACGTGGTTGGAGCTGGCGAACTCCTGCTCCTGCACGCCCTCGATCGGCTGCGACGCGGCCTCGCGGAGGGCGGACTGCTCGCGGGCCTGGCCGCCGATGACGATCGCGGTCGGGATGGCGATGGCCAGGACCGCCGCTGCCGCGATGACGACGGCCAGGATCTTCGAGCGGCGCGCCTTGCGCTGCTGCTCGGCCAGCATGGCCTGGGCCTGCTGGCGCTTGGCCGAGCGGTCGGCGCCGCCGGAGGTGTTCTTCTTCTGCATGGTCTCTTCCGTTCTCCGGGCGCGGCCGCTGCCGGCCCGGGCCATTGTCGGTGGGGGAGGTTAGCCGAGGCGTTCGAGCAGGCCGTCGATCGCGTTGATCTCCGACTCCTGCGCGACGACCATCTTCTCGGCGAGCTCGAGGACCTCGGGGTGCCCGGCGCGGGCGAGCGCGGCCTCGGCCATCGCGATGCCGCCCACGTGGTGCTCGCGCATCAGGGTGAGGTAGAGGCGGGCCGCCTCGTCGCCGCTGGCCCCGCGGAGGCGCTCCAGCTCCTCGGGGGTGGCCATGCCCATGGACTCCATGGAGTGTCCGGCCGCCACCTCCGCTCCGGACCGGGGCCCGTGGGAGGAAGCGGAATGGCCGGAGTGCGAGGACGACTCCTCGACGACCATGTCCTCCATCCAGGCCATGCTCGGGCGGTCGCCGGTCTGGGGCAGGCCCCAGAGCTCGAGCCACGCGAACATCTGGCCCGACTGGTTGGCCTGGGTGGTGGCGATGTCGTACGCGAGCGAGCGGACCTCCTCGTTGTCGGTCCGGTCGCGCACGACGATCGACATCTGCACGGCCTGGTTGTGGTGGGTCTGCATGTCGCGGGCGAAGCCGGCCTCGGCGGAGAGTTCGCTGGGGGCGTCGCCGCGCGGGGCGAACGCGGAGCCCAGGAGCCAGCCGCCGACGCCGACGGCCACCACGAGGGCGGCGATCGCGGCGGCAAGCCAGCGGTTCGGGTGGGTGGTTGTGTCGGTCTTCGTCGCAGGGTTCAAGGGGAGACGCTCCGGGTTGTCGGTGGCGGCGTCCGGGGGGACGCCAGGCGGGAGGTTGCCTGGCGCCTAGGTGCGGCTGATCGACAGGGCGTGCAGGTCGGGCCGGAGCGTCCCGGGATCGGAGGGGTGGGGCCGCTGCGGCGCGGCGGCTGCCGCGACGGTGGGCCAGCGGAGGTCGGCGTCGGCGGGCGGGCCGCCCGCGGGCCCCACGGGCGTGAAGCCCGCCGGCTCGCCGCAGGCGGCGAAGAGCGGCGGGTGGGACGGGCACTGGCCGTCATCGGCCGCGGAGGGTGCGGTGCCGTCCGCGGTTGAGGACGACGGCGGCGTCGCCGCGCCGGACCGGCCCGCGGGGACGGGACCGGCCTCGGCCGCGGCGGAGGGGCCGGGGACCGGGGCCGCGTCGGCCGGTCCGGCCGTCCCGAACAGCGACAGGAGGCACCCGGCGGCGGCCAGCGCGCCCGCGAGCGCGACGGCCACGGCATGCCGCAGCCGCGCGGCGGGTCGTGGTGCCATGGGCCTCCTCCTCTCGGTCGGGCGCGGGAAGTACCGCCTTCAAGGGTATCGGGAGTTGCCTGTGAATCCGCTTGGAGGACCGGGTGGCGCGGGACCGTAGGGTGGGGACGTGCTTGATCGGTGGTGGGCCGCGATCGCGGCGGGATGGGAGCGGGGCCAGCCCCTGGAGGCGTCGCCGGTCGTGCTGGCGGCGGTGCTGGCGGGCGCGCTCCTGGTGTCCGTGCCCGCGAGGGCCTGGCGGGTCTTCGGGCTCTTCGTGACGTACGTGCACGAGCTCGGACACGCCCTGGCGGCGCTGGTGACCGGGCGCTTCGTGCGCGGGATCCGGCTGCGGCTGGACCACTCGGGCGAGATGCTCAGCCGCGGCCGGGGCCGGTGGGGGCTGCTGTGGTCCGGCTTCTGGGGCTATCCGGCGCCCGCCGTCGCGGGGGTGCTGCTGATTGCCGCAGCCTGCACGGGGTGGGCCGGCGCGGCCCTCTCGGCGACGGCGCTGCTCCTGCTCGCCGCCCTCGTGTTCATGCGCAATCCCACCGGAGTCCTCGTGGCGGTCAGCTGCGCCGCCGCGGCCCAGGCGGCCGTCCTCTGGCTTCCGCAGGCGTCCGTGGCCCACGTCGCGGCGGCCGCCGGGATCGCCCTCGGGGTCGGCTCCGTGCGCGACTGGTTCAAGGTCGCCGCCGTCCACGCCCGGCGCCGCGACGTCCGCTCCTCCGACGCCTTCATCCTCGCGCGGACCAGCGGAGTGCCGGCCGTCCTGTGGCTGGCCGGATTCGCCGCGGTCATCGGCGGCTGCGCCGGGCTCTCGGCCTGGTTCCTGTGGGGCAGCACGGCGGCCTAGCGGAACGCCGCCGCACCGTCAGGACCCGCCGGCGCCCACGGCCGGCGTCCAGGGCGGGCAGCCACGGCCGGGGCCCGCGGCGGCCGCCCGGACGCGGGCTCGCCGCCCGGTGGAGACAGGGACCGCCCGGGCAGCTAGCGTGGCCACAGGAAGCCGGCCCCGGACCAGGGAGTGCCCATGGGCGTGTTCGAGTTCACCACCATCCTGCCCCACCCGCGCGAGGACGTGTTCGCGTGGTTCGAGCGTCCCGGCGCCCTCGACCGGCTGACCCCCGGCTTTTCCGGCCACGTCGTGCAGCGGCCGGACCGCGGGCTCGAGCCGGGCTCCACGGCGGTCGTCGCGGTGGGCGCCCCCGGAGGCCTCGGGCTGGGCCTCTCCGGCCTGGCCGGGACCGTCACCGGGGCGCTCGGACTGCGTCCGGCGCAGGGGCCGGCCCTGCGCTGGACCGCCAGGCACACCGCGCTGGACCGCGGGCACGCGTTCACGGACCGGATGGAGTCCGGCCCGCTGGCCGCATGGGAACACACGCACCTGTTCACCGACACCCCGGTCGGGGCGGCCACCGGCACGCGGATGGTCGACCGGATCGAGTACGAGCTCCCCGTCGTGGGCGGCCTGCCCCGCCCGCTCCCGGGGTGGACCGGCCAGCGCTTCGAGGCGGAGCTGAGCCGGATCTTCACCTACCGGGAGCGCCAGCTGCTGGACGACCTCGACTTCCACGCGGCCCACTCCGGCCCGCCCCGGACCGTCGCCGTCGCCGGGGCGTCGGGCGCGGTCGGGACGCAGGTCGCCGCCCTGCTCGGCGGCGGCGGACACCGCGTCCTGCGCCTGGTGCGGCGCCCGGCCCACGGCCGCGACGAGATCTCCTGGGACCCGGACCGGGGGGTGCTCGACCCCGACGCCCTCGTCGGGTGCGACGCCGTCGTCAACGTCGGCGGGTCGCCGCTGGGCCGCTTCACGGCGGCGAACAAGCAACGCATGCGGGACAGCCGCGTCAAGGGGACCGCGCTGCTCGCGCGAACGCTCGCGGACCTGGCCGGCGACGGCCGCCAGCGCGCCCTGGTCAACGCGTCCGGCATCGGGATCTACGGGGCCCGGCCCCACGAGTCCGGCCCGGTCGGGGGCGCGGGCCGCGCGGGGGCCGACGGTACCGGCGGGTCGGGGGCCGACGCGGCCGAACCCGTCCCGCTGACGGAGGACGCGCCGCACGGCGGGGATTTCATGGCCCAACTCTGCGTCGAGTGGGAGGCGGCGACCGGTCCGGCCCGGCGCGCCGGCGTCCGCACGGTCAACGTCCGCACGGGCATCGGCCAGTGGCCCGGCGGGGCCATGCTCCAGCGGTTCCTCCCCGTCTTCGAGGCGGGTCTCGGCGGTCCGATCGGGCACGGCCTGTGGCACAGCTGGATCGCGCTGGACGACATTGCCGCCGTGTACGCCCACGCGGTGCTGGACGACGCCGTCGAGGGCCGGCTCAACGCCGTCGCGCCGCACCCGGTGACGTCGGACGAGTACGCGCGCACCCTCGGGCGGGTCCTGGGCCGCCCGGCGGCGGTCCCGCTGCCCGCCGCGGCGCCGCGGGCCCTGCTCGGCACCGAGGGGGCCCGGGAGCTCGCGGAGGCCAGCCAGCGCGTCTCGTCCGTGGCACTCGAGGCCACCGGCTACGTCTTCAGGCACCCCTCCTTGGAGGGGTGCCTGCGCCACGTGCTGGGGCGCCAGCCGGGCTAGCCGCGCGAGTCCCGCTTCCCGGGGGACCCCCCGGCGCCGTCGCCCCCGCCGTCGTCCCCGTTCCCGGAGCCGCCGGCCGCCGCGCCGCCCTTCCGTCCCTCGTCGCGCCACCAGCCGCGCCGGTCCTCCCACTCCTCGTCGCCCGGGTCCTCCTCGAACAGCGCCTGGGGCAGCTCGTCCACGGGAACGACCACGAGGTCCCTGACCTTCCAGTCGAGGTCGTCGCACATCCGGCGTGCCTCGTTCAGCTGCTCCACGGTCACGGTCCCGTTGCGGGGGACGACGAAGGACTCGAAGTGGAAGACGTGGCCCATGTCCCGGGCGCGGCTGGCGGCCCGGTCGATCCACGGCAGCGTCGCGAGCCGCGCGTCGACCTCGGCGACGAGCGGGTGCGGGCGCTTCAGGTCGGCCGTCATGGCGCGGCGGTCCATGAGGTCAAGGATCGCGGCGCGGAGGTTCTTCGTGCCGTCGTGCACGATGCTGACGGACACGAGCAGCGCCATGGCCGAGTCCATCCACCACAGCCCGAGGCCCACGCCCGTGACGCCGATGATGGAGGCCGCGTTGGTCTGCCAGTCGGCCTTGTTCATGTCGGCGTCGGCGTGCAGGACCTTGTCGTGGAGGACGGGGGCCAGCTTGAGCTTCATGCGGCCGAGGACCACCGGGGGAGTCGCGATGAAGAGCATCACGGCGATCATCAGCCAGCCCAGCCACACCGTGTTGCCGAAGAGCTCGAGGGTGCCGATCGTCGGGTGCTCGACCCTGACCAGGGCGCTGGCGGACTCGAAGGCCAGCAGGGACCCCACGGCCGTGAGCGCCACGGCCGCCACCAGGTGCCCGACGCCGGCCGATCGGTGGTACCCGTAGGGGTGCTTCGGGTCGCTGGGGCGGCGTGCCACGAGCAGCGCCACCAGGAACGCGATCTGCGGGACGAGGGAGAGCATGTCCTCGATCCACGCCGTCTTCATCACCTGCGAGTTGCCCATGACCAGCGCCACGAGGACGATGCTCACGCTCAGGAACGCGATGCTGATCCACTCGAGCTTCACGGCCTTGCGCAGGGCCTGGGCCTGCTCGTCGGGCAGGTCGGTGCGGCCGAAGTGCCTCATGGGGTCGCAGCCTCCCGGTCCAGGTAGCGCTCCAGCTCCGCGAGGAAGCCGTTCTCGCCCAGCGGGACGAGGAAGACGAGCTTGTGGGTGCCCCCGCCGTCGGCCGGGACCTCCGTGTAGGCGCGGGTCTTGCCGGCCTTCTTGGTCCACGGGGTCTTCGACGTGATGCCCCCGGCGACGAGGTCCAGGCTGCCCGCCTCGAGTCCCCGCACGAGCGCCTCCTCGCTGCCGACCGTCCACTCGATCCGTGCCCCGATGCTCTCGGCGAAGCCCCCGATCAGTGCGGGCTCGCTGCCGCCGACTGTGCCGCCGTCGACCGTCACCAGCGAACCGTTCGGCGAGACGCCGACGCGGAGCACTCCGTTCGTGACGCGCTCGAGCGTTCCCTCGGGGTCCCTGGGGATGCCCAGCCCGCACCCGCCGAGCACGAGCGTGCCGGCCACGGCGAGTGTGAGGAACATCACCAACTTCCGGAATCGGGTGAATGCACTCATGCCGTGAGGCTACCCCCGGTTCGCGGATCGCGTGGGGTGGCCCGCGGCGGAGGCGCACGTCAGGCCCGCGCGGGACGGTTTCCGGGCGCGGCGCCCCGCCCGCCACGGGAGGACGACGGCGGCGCCGCGAGTGCGTGGTCCGCCCGGGCGGGCGCGCCCCGCGACGCGCGCGGGGTTTGCAGCGATTTGACTTCCGCCCCCGCCGTTGCCGTACCGTGATCTGGTAACGGTTTGGTAACGCGCCCTCTTGGGCGGTTCCGAACGGCGGAGCGGCCCGTATCCGATGGATCGTCCACGGGTCCGCCTGACTTGAAGTCGATAGTCGACGCCGGACGATCGCGCACCGAAGGCCGGGGACGGCCCGAGCGTTGGGATGGCCCCTGGAGAACTGTGATCCAGAAGAACCACAACACCAAGCGTTTCACCCGGGCCGGCGTCGCAGGCGGCGTCGCCGCCCTCGCCCTGACGGGCGCCGCGGCCGGCCTGACCACCGCCCCCGCTTCTGCCGCCCCCGTGTCCACGTGGGACGCCCTCGCCCAGTGCGAGTCCGGCGGCGACTGGTCGATCAACACCGGTAACGGCTACTACGGCGGCGTGCAGTTCAGCCTGAGCACGTGGCAGGCCTTCGGCGGCACGGGCATGCCGAACGAGGCCTCGAAGTCCGAGCAGATCCGCATCGCGGAGAAGGTCCTGGCGACCCAGGGCTGGGGCGCCTGGCCGGCCTGCTCCGCGGAGCTGGGCCTGTCCGGCACCGAGGGCGTCACCGCCGCCGACGCCGAGGTCGAGGCCCAGGCGGCCGAGACCGAGGTCCAGGCCCAGGCCGACGTCGAGGCGGAGGCCGAGGTCTCCGAGCCGAAGCACCGCGCCGAGGGCCCGGCGTCCACCGAGAAGGCCTCCTCCGGCCACGGCAAGCACGTCGCCTCCTCGGGCGAGGAGCACACGGTCGAGGCGGGCGAGACCCTCGCCAAGATCGCCGATTCCCACGGCACCACGTGGCGCGCGCTCTGGGAGGTCAACGACGACGTCGTGGCCGACGCCGACCTGATCTACGTCGGCCAGGTCCTCGAGATCCCGGCCGAGTAGGCCGCGGCCCCGGGGGGGGGGGGGGGGGGGGGAGGGGGTGGGGGGGGGGTGGGGAGAAGAGGGGGG
>NZ_JBXAEW010000007.1:0-86954 GCF_056782315.1 Arthrobacter paludis | reverse complement strand
TCTTTTCCTACACCCCCCCCGACCGTGCGCCTCCCCCCCCGTGCGGCCTCCTCCCCCCCCCCCCCCCCCCCCCGGGCCCCGGAACACGGGCGGCGGACCACGCGAACGGTGGTCCGCCGCCTGTTCCCTTTTAACCGTGGCGGGGGCGGCCCCGCGCGGACCGGGTCCCGCCGGGGCTCCCGTGCCCCGTCCGGCGGGAGCCGGGCCCGGGGCTTCCCCGGGGGCCGCACCCTGTGGTGGGGTGGGCCAACGACGAATGGAAGGAGCGCGCCATGTCCGCACAGAAATCGGCCGTCGAGGCCTACGTGGAGGGGTTCCGCCGTCTGGACCGGGACATGATCCTGGACCGCGTCCACGAGGACGTCATCTGGGTGATCCACGGCCACAAGGAACTGGTCGGCAAGGAGGAGTTCGCCGGGGAGATCACGAACGACGTCACGCCCGGCCGGCCCGAACTGACCGTGCGCCGCCTCGTCGAGGAGGACAACATCGTCGTGGCCGAGGGAACCGGCCGCGTCGGCCTCGCGGAGGGCGGCGACCTGGAGTTCACGTTCTGCGACGTCTTCACGTTCACCGACGGGCTCATCTCGCGGCTCGAGTCCTACCAGGTCAACCTGACGGAGGGCTGACGCCCCGGGCACGGGGCGCGGCTAGGGTGGAGCGGAAAGGCCCCGCCGTCGAAGGAGAACGCGCACCATGTCCCAGCCCGTGCCCAGCCGCCACCTGTTCGGCCCCGGACCGTCCAACCCGTACCCGGAGGCGACCGCGGCGCTGGGCCTGCCGCTGCTCGGCCACCTCGACCCCGAGTTCATCGCCCGCATGGACCGGGCGTGCGAGGGGCTGTGCACGCTGTGGGGGACGAGGAACGCCCGCACGCTGCCCCTGAGCGCCACCGGGTCGGCCGGCATGGAGGCGGCCTTCGTCAACACGCTCCGCCCCGGCGACACCGCCGTCGTCGCCGTCAACGGGCTCTTCGGCGAGCGGATGTGCGACGTCGCCGCGCGCACCGGCGCCGACGTCGTGCGCGTCGACCACGAGTACGGCACGCCGGTCGACGCGGAGCGCGTCGCCGCCGCGCACCCGAACCCCACCGTGATCGCGGCCGTCCACGCCGAGACCAGCACGGGCGTCGTCTCCGACATCGCCGCCCTCGGCGCCGTCAAGGGCGACGCCCTGCTCGTCGCCGACTGCGTGACCTCGCTCGGCGGCATGCCCGTCCTCGCCGACGAGTGGGGCATCGACGTCGGCTACTCGGGCACGCAGAAGTGCCTCGGCGTCGCACCCGGACTCGCCCCGTTCACCATCTCCGACCGCGCCTACGGGCGCCGCGTCGAGAAGCCGCAGTCCTGGTACCTGGACCTCGGCCTGCTCGGCGGGTACGCCACCGGCACGGGCGGCGGGCAGCGCACCTACCACCACACCGCCCCCGTGGCCATGGTCGCGAGCCTCGAGGCCGGCATCGGCCGGGTCCTCGCGGAGGGACTGGAGAACGTGTACGCGCGGCACGAGGCGGCCGGCCGGGCGCTGCAGGACGGCCTCGAGGAGATGGGGCTGAAGCTCTTCGCCGCCGAGGGGCACCGCCTGGCGCAGCTGACCACCGTGCACGTGCCCGACGGCGTGGACTCCGCCGCGGTGCGGCGCTTCCTCCTCGAGCGCTACGACCTCGAGATCGGCGGCGGCGTCGGCGCGTACGCGAACACGGTCTGGCGCATCGGGCTCATGGGGCCCAACGCGACCCCCGCCTCCGTCGCCCTGATCCTCGGGGCGCTGCGGGACGCGCTGGACCGCGCCTAGGCTCCCCGGCTTCCGGGGTCTGGCCGCGGCGGGGTGGGGGGTGCAGGATGGGTCCATGGACGACGACGGCGCCACCGGAACGCAAACGACCCCCAGGATCGACTTCCCCCTCGTCGCGGCCCGGAGCTGGGCCCTCGCGACGGAGCTGTGCCGGCGGCACGCCGGACTGGTCGTCCACGAGCGGCGCGGCCCCGAGATCCCGTGCGACTCCCTCGCCGTGTACCGGCAGGGCGGGACGCGCCCCGTCGTGGACCTGAACCGGGCGGGGGCCATCCGCGTCCCGGGGCCGCCCGCCGAGGACGGGGAGGACGGGACGCCCGCCGTCGACCCCGACGCGGGGGCCGGCGCCGGGCTGTCCGGCCCGGAGGCCAGGACGCTGGAGTTGGTCTGGCCCGAGGCGTTCGCCCGTTCGGCGGCGGCCACCGTCGCGCTGGTCGAGGAGGCCGCCGGCCTGGCCGAGCCTCCCCGCCGGTTGCGCACCGCCGGCCACCTGCTGACGTACCGGCTCGTGGCGTGCGTGCTGGCCGCCACCCAGGATGCGGGCCGTCCGTGGTCGGCCCGCGCGGCGGCCGCCGTCGGGGACGCCGCCGAGGCCAGGCACCTGTTCACCGGGTTCCGCGGGGCCGAACGGGCCCGCGCCGACTCGGCGCCCGGCCCCGAGGGGGCCTACGGGTTCTGGAGCCTGCTGCACGACGGCGAGGCCCAGGTCCTGTTGGACCAGAACGCCACGCTCTACCGGCGCGACGCGGAACCCGAGGACCTGCACCACCGCTACGAGGCGGCGGGCCGCAGCGTCTGGGCGCTCGCCGCGGGCCTGTTCGGCCGCCACCTCGGCTAGGGCGCCCGGCAGCGGGGGGACCGGGGCGGGACCGCCGCACGCCACGCCGCCGGTGCGCGCGGCGGCCGCGGCGTCCGGTGCGGGCGGAGCGGGTCCCTAGGCCGGCGCCGGGGCGCCGACGGAGTAGACCTCCCCGCGGGCGGGCAGGTGCACGAGCCGCCCGACGACCGGCCGGCCGGTCGCGTCCTCCACGGCCCGCGCATACAGGTCCAGCTGGCCGACGTAGTGCTCGCGGATGTGACCCACCGGGTCGCGGCCCGGGTAGGACTTGTGGTCGACGACGATGAACCCGTCCGCCGTTTCGACGAGCAGGTCGATCCAGCCCTCCATCGTCTGCGAGTCCGCGTTGAACCAGCCGATCGCCGCCTCCGTGTGCAGGCGCGCGCCGGGGTGCTCGGCGAGCAGGTGGGCGTCCAGCCGGCGCCCGGCCTCGACCAGCGTCTCCGGCCCCACGAGCCGCTCCACGCCCCACCGGGCCAGGACGGTCCCGGCCAGGCGCAGGCGGGTCGGCTCGTCCAGGGCGGCGTACCCGGTGCCGAGGTAGGCGTGGATGGCGGAGCCGACGCGGTCCCACCCGGCCGCCCCGGCCGGGATCAGCGGCTGGCCGAGCGTCGCGGCCAGCTCGATCCGCACGCCGGCGCCGGCGCCCACCTGTTCCGCGCTCGCCCGGACGCGGGCCGGTGCGTAGCTCGCGGGCCCGCCGTGGGAGGGGTCAGTGTGGGCCCGCGCCGCCGGTCGGGGAGCGGCGGGGCCGCCGTCGTCGGCCGCGTACTCGCCCACGCGCGCCGGCAGCGGCCGGCCGCCGAGCACGAGCCCGCCGTCCTGCCAGGCGGCCAGGTCCGGCACGCCCAGGGCGTTGAGGCCCTTCGGCGCCCCGCCGGGCGCGGCCAGGACGAGGTGCCGGCGCGGCCGCGTCAGCCCCACGTAGAACAGGCGGGCGAGGTCGGCCGTGTGCCGGGCGAGGGACTCCTGGTCCTCGGGGCAGCCGGCGAGGTGCTTCACGAGCAGCTGGGAGCCGAACGGGTTGGGCCAGTAGCGGATCCAGCGCCCGGCCAGCGGCTTCGCGACGTCGAACTCCTCCGCCTTCTGCACGTGTGCCCCGAACACGCCCGAGCGCGGTTCCGTGTCCAGGGACGAGGCGACGACGGCGTCCCACTCCAGCCCCTTGGCCTTGTGGTAGGTCAGGACGTTGACGACGTCGCCGCCCGCGTTCTCCGCGCCCGTGGCCTCGTCGGCGGCCAGGAACGCGAGCGCCCCGCGCAGGGTCCCGGGCCGGCGCCGCGCCCGGCAGGTCTCGTAGTAGCGGTCCAGGGCGCCGCGCAGCAGGTCGAGCGTGCGCAGCCGGGACGCCGGGTCGGTCCACCCCTTGATGAGGTCCACGACGCCGAGCGCCGCGACGACCTCCTCGAGGACCTCCGTCGGCGTGCAGCGTCCGGCGGCGTCGCGGACCCGGTGCAGGCCCTCGAGGACGGGATCGGCGGCCCACCGGGCGTGCGTGTCCGCCGGGTCCGCCCCGGAGAGGAGCTCAGCCTGCCACGCGGAGTGCGCCGCGTGGCCCGGCAGCAGCGCGACGAGCTCGGCCAGGGCCACGGTGTCCCGCGGGTTCGCGACCCACGCCATGCCGGCGCGGACCAGCTGCGCCTCCCGTGCCCCGAGCAGCCCCTCGCCGGGGACGGACGAGCGGACGCCGAGCGCCTCGAGGGCGTCCGCCACCGCGCGGGCCTCGGCGTTCGTGCGCACCAGGACGGCCGTCCGGCCCGCGGGCACGGGCCCGCCGGGCAGCGTCCCGTCCGCGAGCAGCTCCCGCACGCCGGCGGCGAGGCAGGCGTGCGCGTCCGGCTTCGTCCGGCCCTGCAGCGTCCAGGCGTGCAGCGAGCCGTCCGTCGCGCCGGCACGCTGCGGGGGCAGGGACACCTCGACGTCCTCGGGGGCGAGGCCGAGGGTGCCGAAGACCGGGGCGAACGCCGCGTTGGTCGCGTCGAGCACCTGCTGGTGGCTGCGCCACGAGTGCCGCAGCCGCTCCACGGACGGGGCGGCGGCGACGACGGCGGCCATGAGTTCCGGGTCCGTGCCGCGGAAGGAGTAGATGGCCTGCTTGGGGTCGCCGACCCAGACCGCCTCGCCGGCCAGCTCCGACATGGTCAGGAACAGGCGCAGCTGCAGCGGGCTCGTGTCCTGGAACTCGTCGACGACGAGGAAGCGCACGCGCTGGCGGAAGGACTCCCGGAAGCCCGGGTTCTCCTGCAGCGCCCGCGCGACCAGCGTCTCCTGGTCCGTGAAGTCCAGCAGCCCGTGTCCGCGCTTGAACTCGGCGAACCCCTCGAGGCAGTCGGCCGCGCACTCGAACGCCAGCAGGATCAGGGCCTCCAGGTCCCCGTGGAGGGGCGCCGCCCCGAGCAGGCCGCCGTCGTCGTCGTCGTCCGCGTCCATCGCCTCCGCCAGCGGGGCGTGCAGCTTGTTCAGCCACGCCGGGGCGCCCGAGAGGGAGGCCAGGCTGCGCCACGTGTCCCACGGCAGCTCCGCGGCGTCGGCGCGCAGCACCCGGTCGAGGACCTGGCGGACCTCGGGGACGGCCTTCTTGAAGTTCTTGGCCTGCGTGTTCAGCGGCTTGCCGTCCGGGTCCGTCCCGGAGGCGAGGGCCGCTTCGAGGTCCAGCGAGAACTGGCGGGCCAGGTGCCGCCACTGCGGTCGGGGGTCCCCGGCGGAGGGGCCGGGCAGCCGGGCGGCGAGCGCGTCCCACGAGCGGTGCGCCTGCGCCCGCAGCTGGTCCGGCTCGATCATGTTGGCGCGGGCCTCGCCGCAGATCCGGCGCACCTGCTCCTGCCAGCCGCCGTCGTCCCCGCCCAGGCGCCCGAGCAGGGCCGCGTGCCGCCCCGCGTAGTCCGCCAGGGTGTCGTCGACCGCGATCGCGAAGAGCCCGGCCTGCTCCTCCTCGGCGATGGTCTCCAGCTCGGGGGAGAGGCCCAGGTCGATGGCGAACTCGCGCAGCAGCGCGTCGCAGACGCCGTTCACGGTCCCGATGAGGGAGGCCGGCAGGCCCTGGGCCGCCTCGCGCATCAGGCGGGCCTCCTCCGGGTTCCCGTCGGCCTCGTGCCCCGCGGCGGTGTCCAGCAGCCGGGCGGCGATGCGCTCCTTGAGCTCGCCCGCCGCCTTGCGCGTGAACGTGGTCGCCAGCACCGCGTCGACCGGCAGCCCGTCCGCCAGCCGGCGCGCAATCCGCTCCGTGATGGTGAACGTCTTGCCGGTGCCGGCGCTGGCCGTGATCATCGTGGTCGCGTCGAGCCCGCTCACGAGTAGTCCCCCTTCAGTCCGCAGAGCCGCTGCAGGTCGCAGAACCGGCACGGGTCCCCGCCGTGGAAGCGCCCGGCCGCCCGCAACTCGGCCACGAGCCGGCCGCGCTGGGCCTCCTCCTTCTCCCCGGACGCGGCCCGTTCCGCGGCGCGCACGAGTGGGTCCGCCCCGATGTCCCCGGCCGCGACCGCCGCCAGCCGCTCCGCCGCCGTCGCCATCGCGTGCTCCCACAGCCCGCCCGCGTCCGCCGGCTCCTCGACGGCCGGTCCGAACACCGGGTCCGCCGTCGCGAACTCGCCCTGCTTGAGCAGGAAGTAGGCGGTGCGCGGGCCGCCTCCCGGTCGCGGGACCCCACCGGCCGGGGCGTCCGCACCGCCGGGGGCGCCGCCGTCGTCCCCGGGGACGGCCGCGGCGCCCTCCGCGGCGCCCTCCCCGGACGCGGCCGCCTGGGCCAGCGCCCACTGGTAGAGGGCGAGCTGGACGGCGGTGCCCTCCTCGATGGCGCGGCGGTAGTACCTGCTGGAGTTGGTCCATTTGAGGTCGACGACGACGGTGCGGTCCTCCTCGTCGCGGCCGACCACGTCCGCGAATCCCCGCAGGGTCGTCTCGACCTGCCGCCCGCCCAGATCCAGCTCGAGCGGCACCTCGAACTCCTGCTCGCTGGCCGTGAACCGGATGCCGGCCCGCTGCAGCGCGGCGAAGAACAGCACCGTGTTCCGCGCGATGGTCGCCCGCACGGCCGACCGCTGGGCGGCGCGGCCCGGCAGCAGCAGCTCGGAGGCGTGGATGGGCAGGATCCGGTCGACGACCGCCTCGACCTCCGCCTCGGTCGGGACGGCGCGGTGCGCGGCGGCGAGCTGCCCGTGGACGAGCTCGACGACCTTGTGGGCCAGCAGGCCCAGGAGCCGGTTGCCCTCCGGCGGGGCGTCCTCGCTGGGGACCCGGAGCCGGCCGAGCTTCTCCAGCGCCCACGCCAGCGAGCAGCCGAGCAGCGTCGAGAGCTGCGTGTGCGAGAGCGGCTTCAGGTCGAGCGGGCCCGAGCGCGGGGCGCTGAGCGTGGGCGCGGGGCGGACGACGGCGGCGCCCGGGACGGGCTCGAGCCGCGCGGACCGGCCGGCCAGACGCCACTCGGGTCCGGCCAGGTCGTGCGCGCGGACCGTGCGCGCGGCGAGGCGGTCGCCGACGGGTTCGTCCCCGGGGAGTTCGGCGGCGAGCGCCTCGAGCAGCGGGTTGCCCTCGACCGGTTCCCCGTTCAGCGTCAGCGGGCGGACCACCAGCAGGGAGCCGGCGCGGCGGGCCCCGGCGAGCGTCTGGTCAACGGCCAGGCGGGCCGTGTCCGCGGGATCGGGCAGGTGGGTGCCGGCGGCGGCCAGGGCCGCGACGTCCGAGGGGTCGAAGCGCCGCGGCGCGGGCACGGTGGCCTGGTCGAAGCCCCACCACAGCACGCCGTCGGCCGGGGCGGCCAGCTGGTCGAGCCGCTCCAGCCGCGTCCACGGGGCCGCCTCCGGGAAGGCGAGCGGGCTGCGCGCCCCGGAGGCCGTCAGCGCGGCCAGCCGGCGGACCTCCTGGCGCGTGGCCTCCGGGGTGGCGGCGAGGAGGCCCTGCAGTTCCCGGAGCTCGTCCAGGGTGCGTTGCAGTTCGGGGTGCCTGAAGCGGCGGTCCCGCAGGCGGGCCTCCAGCCACCCGGTCGCCTCGATGAGCGCCGCCGTCGGTGCGGGCTCGTGCGCCGGAAACAGGCCGCGGTGGAAGAGCCGGTCCACGTCGGCGGCCAGCTGCGGGTCCGGCTCCTCCAGCCCCGGGTGGTGCCCGGTGTCGTCGCCCTGGGCGATGTCGGCCAGGGCCGCGTGCCACGCGTCCCCGCCGAGGCCCGGCTCGTCGGCCAGGGCGGCCAGCAGGCGACGGCCGGCGGGCCGGCGCACGGGGGAGATCGGCAGGGCCAGCAGCTCGCCGAGCAGGGCCACGTCCGCCGGGCTCCAGAGGGTCTCGAGGAACAGGGGGACGATCTGGTCCTGGGGGTGCCACGGCGAGCGTTCCGAGACGCCGAGCCGGGGCAGGCCCAGCCGGGCCAGCGCGTGGTCGAGCACCGCCGTCGGGGCGCTCGCGGCGACCGCCGTCGTCGGCTCCGCGCCCGCCCCCGCGGCGGGCGGCGTCGCCCGGCCGGCCGCCCCGGCGGCGAGCCACCGGGCGGCGTGCTCGGCGGCCTCCCACTCCGTGTCCGCCTCCAGGACGGTCAGTTCCGGCAGGGGCCCCGTGGGGGCCGGGGCCTCGGTGATGGCGGCCCCGCCGGCCTCGAGCCGGTCGAGGATCTCGCGCCAGATCGCGGGGAACGCGGCACGGGCGTGGCGCAGGACGACCTCGCCGATCCCGAGCGGGAAGTCGCCGGGCAGCAGGCCGCGCAGCTCGCGCACGTCGTCGGCGAGGGACGGTTCGAGCTCCCCGGGCGCGGCCTCGGCGGCGGCGAGCGTGGCCAGCCGGTCCGAGGCGCCGGGCGGGGCCGTTCCGTCCCAGCCGTGGGAGACGAGCAGGTCCCGGTCGGCCAGCAGCTTGCGGGCCGTGGCCCAGGGATCGACGGAGAGCGAGCCGTGCACCCACGCGCCGGGGGAGTCCACGCGCTGCAACCGCAGCAGGTACTGGCCGATCCGGTGGGTGTGCGTGGTCTCCGGCCGGGTGAGGCCCAGGCGCGTCTGGAGCAGGCGCGCCATGGTGAGCGGCCCGGCCGTGACCTCGTTCAGCCGCGACTGGCGGGCGACCCACGGGGCGCGGTCGGAGAGCATGCCGAAGTGGATGCGCATGAACGCGACCCCCTGTCCTGGTCCACTCGCTGTGCGGCGCCGCCGTCCCTCGCGGCGCCGGCGCGGTCCGCGGCCGCTTCCCGGCGGGAACCGGCCACGTCTTGAATCCTAGGGGGCGCGGGTGACGCTTTGGCGCACGGGTGGCTCAGGCGGCGGGGACCAGCGATTCGAGGCGGCGCACGGCGGCGACGGCGGCGGCGCGTCCGGCCCGCGTGGCCCCGAGCGTGGACGCCGAGGGCCCGTAGCCGGCCAAGAGCACGCGGGGGTCCTTGAGCACCTGGACGCCGCCGTCGGTCCTGACGCCGCCGTCGGGCTCCCGCAGCCGCAGCGGGGCCAGGTGGTCCAGCACGGGACGGAGCCGGTGGCCCACAGGACGGCGTCCGCCGCGACGCGGGTCCCGTCGCGGAGCAGGACACCGCCGGGTTCCAGCGCCGCCAGGGGGCCGGCGGAGACCAGCGTGCCGTCCGCGATGCCGCGGCGGTACTCGGGGGTGAGGGGCAGGCCGGTGTCGGAGACGATGCTGGCGGGGAGCTTCCCGGCGGCGGTGTGCGCCGCAACGCTGCGCTCGACCTGCTGGCCCCACTCGGTGTCGAACGGCCGGTCCGTGAACTGCGGCGGGCGGCGGGTGGACCAGGTCGTGGTCGCGCCGGCGTCGCGCAGCTGCAGCAGGAACTGCACGGCCGACGTGCCGCCGCCGACCACGACGACGTGCTGTCCGCGGAACTCGTCGGCGGACCGGAAGTCGCGGGTGTGCAGCTGGCGGCCCCGGAACGCCTCGCGGCCCGGATAGTGCGGCCAGTAGGGGCGGTCCCACGTGCCGGTCGCGTTGATCAGCACCAGCGCCTCCCAGGCGCCGGCGTCCGTCACCACGCGCAGCGGACCCTCCGGGGCGTCGGACTCGACCCGGCGGACGGCGGCCGGGCGGATCACGGGCAGGTCGAAGCGCTGCTCGTACTCGCCGTAGTAGCGGGTGACGACGGCGGAGGCCGGCTCGCGCGGGTCCGGCGTGCCGAGGCGCAGGCCCGGCAGGTCGTGGATGCCGTGGGCGCCGCCGAACGTCAGGGACGGCCAGCGGTGCCGCCAGGCCCCGCCCGGCCCGTCGTTCGCGTCGAGGACCACGAAGTCGGTCCGCGGCTCCAGGCCCAGCCGGACCAGGTGGCGGGCGGCCGCCAAGCCGGCCTGTCCGGCGCCGATGACGATGGCCTGCAGCATGGTCCGTATCCTCCCGGGGTCGTGGCGGTCATCCGGCACAATGGATATTGACGCTTCAACATTCCCGGGGCTGGGCACGGAGGGGGGTGGCGGCCGGCGGACCCGTCGCGCCTAGCGGACCGGGCCCTGCGGGCGGGTCGGCGGCTCGGGGTCGTGCGTCGGGGCCGGCGGGGCGCCGGTCGGGTTGCGCGGACGCTCGGGCGCGGCCGGCGGCGTCGAACCCAGGTCCATGCCGCGGCCGTAGCCGCCGTCCAGCAGGATGCGCTCGCCGGCGGCGTCGACGGTGGAGGCGAGCCGGTACAGCCCGATCAGGGCCATGACGGCGCCGACGATGCTCACGACGAGCCCGAGAACGAACACGATCCCGCCGCCGGCGAGCATCCCCCCGGTCGGGTCCCCGCCCTGGGCGGCCGGGCCGAGGCCCATCATCATCGTGTAGGACGACGCCGCGGCCGCCATGCCCACCACCGAGCCGATGGACATCAGCAGCGGTCCCACGATGGCGGCCAGCGCGATCCCGATGACGAGGAGCTTCGCGGATGGTTTCGGAGTGCGTTGCACGGGTTTCCCCTTTGCTCTCGGCGGCCGCCGGGTCCGGCGGACACGGCCCAGCGTAGGGGCGGGCCGCGGGCGATCCTAGGTCTCGTGGCGGCGCCCGTCCGCAGCGGTGGAGCCTCAGGCGTTCCGCGGGGCGGCGGGCACCGGGCGCAGCGCCCACGCCGCGGCCCACGCGACCGCGAGCTCGAGGCCCATCGCGGCGAGCATCAGCCCGGCCGCCCCGTGGCCGGATCCGCCGGCGGCGCCCGGGCCCGCCGCGCCGTGCCCGGCGTGCCCGGAACCGATGCCGGGCACGCCCAGCAGCCAGGCCGCGTGGAACAGCGCCATCGCCAGGGCCATGCCCCACAGCCAGCGCAGCGCGTGGGCGGTGGGCCGGCGCCAGGACTTCGCGGCGCATCCGGTGCAGGCCACGGCCATCGTGCCGACGGCCGCGGTGGCGAGGGCGCCGCCGTCGTGCGCGCCCAGCAGCGCCAGGTGCCCGGCGGCACCGAGGGCGGCCAGCGCGGCCGCCGCCTTGGCCGCGCGGGGCCGGGCCGCCGCGCCGGGGCAGGACGCCCCGCCGCGGCCCGCGACCGGCCCGGTGGCCCGGCGGGCCGCTTCCCGGCGGGCCGCCACCCGCGGCGGGCGGGAGGACGTGCGGCCGCCGCTTCGCACGATGGGGGTCGTCGCGGCGGCCGCGGCTGGCGCGCCCATGGCTACCGGTGGCAGTGCTTGCCGGGGGCCGGGGCGGGGACGTCGAGCACGGGCGAGCGGTCGAAGAACCCCTCGGGCCGCAGCTTGAAGCCGACGGTGTCGACCGGCATGATCGGCCAGTCCTCCGGGCGCGGGAAGTGCGTCAGGCCGAACGTGTGCCAGACGACCAGGTCCTCGCCGTCGAGCGGCCGGTCCGCCTGCACCCACTCGGGCAGGCCCGCCCCGCCGGAGTGCTGGTTGACGAAGTCGCCGGTCGGGTAGCGCTGCGCCTCGTCGAACCGGGTGACCCAGAGGGCCTTGGACGCGAACGTGGCGCGGCGGTGGATGGAGGAGTCCTCGGCGGCGAGCAGCGTCGGCTGGCCCTGCGGGTGCAGCTTGTACGCGACGTCGTGGCCCAGGCGGTTCTGCTTCGCCGGGTTGGAGACGACCCAGGCGCGGCCGACGGACGGGTCGGCGTCGCGGGCGGCCTGCGCCTCGGAGGCCAGGACGGTGCGCTTGCGCGTGAATGCGTTGCCGCGCGGGTTCTCGGCCGAGACCGGCACGCGGACGGCGTCCTCCTCCTCGACGCGGCCGGGGCCGCCGTCGAGCGCGAAGTCCAGGCGCGCCCCGAACAGGTGCTGGTGGTACGGGGCGCCCAGGCCCGGCGCCATCTCGGACGCGTACGGGTAGTCCCCGCCGGGGTGCGCGCTGGTGAACACGACGCCGGTGGCCTTGGCCTCGAACTCGATGGTGCCGTCGAGGTAGAGATACCAGTAGAAGCCGTAGTCGTAGTTGCCGATTGTCGTGAAGAAGCTGATCACGAGGCGGCGGTTGCGGCGGGTGTAGTTCACGCCGCTCCACAGGTCGGAGTGCTTGGAGAGGATCGAGTGGTCCTCCTCGTGCATGCAGATGCCGTTCGCGATGGTGCGGGCGTTGCCGCGGGCATCGGAGACGGTGGGGGAGATGTAGTGGATCTCGCCCAGGCAGTCGCAGCCGAGCTCCAGCGAGTTGGCGTACTGGCCGACCAGGTACTCGCCGGTGTCGAAGTAGTTCTGCCAGCTGCGCACGGGGGAGGGGTCGCCGTAGGGGACCACCATCTCGGCGATCGAGGCCCGGTTGAGGATGCGCCGGGTGGCGCCGCCGTCCTCGAACCCGATGTTGTAGAGGACCAGGCCCTCGCGGACGTCGAAGCCCACGTCCAGGCTCCAGCGCTCCCACTCGACGTGGTTGCCGCCGGTGACCGTGAAGCTCGGGCCCTCTGGCTGGGTGATCTCGATCGGCTTCTGCGTGGTGCGGATCGGTCCGGTCAGCTCCGGGTCCGTGTAGTTGCCGTGCTCGGCCGGGACGGGCACGACGCCGAGGTCCAGCACCTGGTCCACCGTGTGGTTCGTGACGTCGACGTACGCGACGAGGCCGTCGACCGGGTGGGCCCAGGCCGAGTCCTCCGGGTGGTCCTGAACGAAGGCCAGCCCGCGCAGGATGCGGCGGCCCTTCTCCTCCGGGTACTCGAAGACGCCCGCGGACAGCGGGGCGACGCGGACCTTCTCGACCTCCAGGCCGCGCTTCTCGAGGGCTGCCAGCCACTCCGGGTGGGTGGAGAGGATCCGCTCGACGACCTCGAACTCCTCCTCCAGGACGGGCAGCTCGCCGGTGACGGAGGTGTCGAGCTCCGTGTTGGAGAGCACCTCGGCCGTGGCGGCCGAGACGACGACGTCGCGCGGCGGGGCGCCGGCGGTGTCGAGCAGGAAGACGCGGAAGCGCCGGTCCGTCTCGGCGTCCGACGCGGTCCCGCGCTCCGGGTCCACGAGACCGAGGTAGGCGATGCGCGCGGTCTCCGGGAAGAGGTCCGCGGCCTCGAGGGCCTCGCGGACCGCGGTGATCTCGCCGGGCGTGGCGAGCGAGTAGGCGGTGGGGACGACGGCGGCGCCCTCCGGGGCCTCCGCGACGGCGGTGGTGGCGCCGGCCGTCTCGTGGGTTGGCTCGTGGCAGGTGCTCATGGCTGGCCTTCCTGGTCGGGGTGGAACGCGTGGGGCTCGGGGTGGGGTGCGGGCGGTCCGCCGGGTGTCCGGTGGTCCCGGGCGGCCGCCGGAGTGACCGGGGCCGCAGGGTCCTGTGATCCGAACCACGTTTATTTTCTATGTGTGTAGAGAATACGTACGACCTAGGATCGTGGCAAGACCCGGAAAGGAACCCCGTGCCGAAGATCGTCGACCATGCCGCCCGGCGCCGCGAACTCGTCGAGGCGACGTGGCGGATCATCGCCCGCCTCGGGCTCGAGCGCGCCACCCTGCGGGAGGTTGCGGCCGAGGCCGGCTTCGCCAATGGGGCCCTCAAGCCGTATTTCCCCACGAAGGCCGAGCTCGTCCAGGCCACGTTCGAGTACGTCTTCGGCAGGACGAACGCGCGCGTCGCCGTCGCCGTCGACGGCGCCACCGGCCTCGCGGCGCTGCGGGCCTTCGCGCTCGAGGTCCTGCCCCTGGACGAGGACCGCCGCGACGAGGCGCGCGTCGTGCTGCCGTTCTGGCAGGCCGCGATCCACGACGCCGCGCAGGCCGGCACGAACTCGGCCGCGATGCTCGAGTGGCGGCGCTCGGTGCGCGGCTGGCTGCGCCAGGCCCGGGATGCGGGCGAGCTTCCGGCGGGCTTCCCGGTGGACGCGGTGGGCGAGGCGTTCCTGACGTTCCTGTTGGGGGCGCAGGTGGTGGCCGTGCTCGATGCGGACTTCAATACGCCCGACGCGCTCGAGGCGCAGCTGGACGTCCAGCTTGACCTGTTCCGCCAATTCTCGACGGTCGGAGAAAAAACGTGACATCCGGCGGCGGCGGGCGTACATTGACAACCGTGTGACTCGAGTCACGCGCCCGTCGTTGTCCGGAGGTCCCGCCGTGTACCAGCTCCACCATGCCGACTCGTTCGCCGCGTGGCGCCGCCTCGTGTCGAACTCCTTCGTGCCGCTCGAGGCCGAGCCGGTCCGGCCCGGTCCCTTCTCCGGCAGCATCGGCGGCGGGCACCTGGCGGACGTCGGCCTGATGCGGGTCTCCGCCAGCGCGCACACGGTCGAGCGCACCCCGGCGCTGGTCGCCGGGCAGGACCGGCCGTTCTACAAGCTCAACGTCCAGGTCGCCGGGCGCGGGCTCCTGATCCAGGACGGGCGCGAAACCGTCCTCGCCCCGGGCGACCTGGCCATCTACGACACGCAGCGGCCCTACACGCTGACGTACGACGAGGACTTCTCCACGCTGGTGCTGATGTTCCCGCAGCAGATGCTCGGACTCTCGGCCGAGGACGTGGCGGAGCTGACCGCGGTCCGGATGGGGTCCACCCACCGGCTCGGCCAGGCCGTGGCCCCGTTCCTGCGGCAGGTCGCGGAGATGCTGCCCACCGTCGACGGGGCGATCGGCCACCGGCTGGCCATGAACACGGTCGACCTGCTCTCCACGATGCTCGCGGACGAGATCGGCAGCCGCGGCGCCGCCGAGGACCTCGGGCAGGCCCGGCAGCTGCGCCGGATCCAGCACTTCATCGACGCCCAGCTGGCCGACCCGTCGCTCTCGCCCGGCGCCGTCGCCTCCGCGCACTTCATGTCCACGCGCAGCCTGCACAAGCTCTTCGCCGAGAGCGGGAACACCGTCGCCGGCTGGATCCGCGAGCGCCGCCTCGAGAACTGCCGCCGCGACCTCGCCGACCCCCTCCAGGCCCACGTCCCGGTCGGCGCGATCGGCGCCCGCTGGGGCCTGCCCGACGCCGCGCACTTCAGCCGCGTCTTCCGCGCCGCGTACGGCTGCTCGCCGGTCCAGTACCGCCGCTCCGCGACCCAGGCCGCCTGACCCCCGCGGTCGGGGACGGCTGGGGCACCTCCCTGGTCCCGCCCTCGGGGTCCCGCCCCCGCGGTTGGGGGACGGCCGGGACACATCGCGTCGTCGCGCCGGTTTCCCGCCCCCGTGGTTGGGGACGGCCGGGACACATCCGCCTCGCACTCGCGGCTCGGTCCGGCGTGTCGCCCGGCGTGTCGCCGTGTGTGCCGCCCGCGGTCCATCCCATGTGTCCCAGCCGTCCCCGGGTGGCCGGACCAGTCGAGGGGGTGGCCGCCCCATGTGTCCCAGCCGTCCCCGGGGCCGGGCAGGAGGACGCCATCCCGGGCGCGGGAAGACAACCGGATGGCGCGGAAATCATAGAGCTGCGGGTGTGACGACGGGCACGCTGGAGGTATCCCGTTCAGGAGGATCCACACACCATGGCAACCACCACCAACACCGGCCTGCCGCACGCGGGCCTCGGGGCCCGCCGCATCGGCGTCCCGGCCCTCGTCTTCATGATCATCGCCGCGTCGGCCCCGCTGACCGTCGTCGCGGGCGGCGTCACCGCGAACTACGCGGTCACCGGGCTGCTGGGCATCCCGCTGTCCTTCATCGTCCTGGGCGCCGTGCTGTTGGTCTTCGCGGTCGGCTACACCGCGATGAGCCGCTACGTGCACAACGCCGGCGCGTTCTACGCCTACATCGCCCGCGGCCTGGGCAAGCCCGCGGGCATCGGCTCGGCCTGGGTCGCGCTCGTGTCCTACAACGCCATGCAGGTCGGCATCTACGGCATGTTCGGCTTCGCGGCCTCCTCGTTCCTGGAGACCACGTTCGCGCTCGTCGTGCCGTGGTGGGCCACCGCCCTGGTCGGCTGGGTGATTGTGGGCCTGCTGGGCATCAACACGGTCGACCTCTCTGCCAAGGTCCTCGGCGCGATCGTCGCCCTCGAGTTCCTCGTCGTCATCGTCTACGACGCCATGGCCATCGGAGCGGCCCCCGAGGGCGTGACCGCCACGTCGCTGGAGCCGTCCAGCCTCTTCACCGCGGGCGTCGGCGCCGCCCTGGCGTTCAGCATCGCCGCGTTCATGGGCTTCGAGTCCGGCGCCATCTACAACGAGGAGGTCAAGGACCCGCGCACCACGGCCCGCCGCGCCACCCTGATCGCCGTCGCCGTCATCGCCGGCTTCTACGCCCTGTCCGCCTGGGCCGTCGCGGTCGGCGAGGGCGACTCCGCCGTCGTCTCCCGCTCCGCCGAGCTCGGCCCCGGCGTCGTGTTCGAGGTCCTCGCCGCGAACGGCCCGATCTGGTTCGTCCACCTGGCCAACGTCCTCTTCATCACCAGCCTGCTCGCCGCGCTCGTCGCGTTCCACAACGTCGTCGCCCGCTACCTGTTCGCGCTCGGCCGCGAGGGCGTCCTGCCGCCGTGGCTCTCCCGCACCAACCCGCGCACGCAGGCCCCCGCCGCCGGCTCGGCCGTCCAGTCCGGGCTCGCGCTCGTGCTGATCGCCGTGTTCGCCGTCGCCGGCACCGGGCACGAGTACGGGCCCCTGTTCCCGGTCCTGACCCTGTTCACCTGGCTGACGAACACCGGCGCGTTCGGGCTCGTCCTGCTCATGGCGCTGACCAGCTTCGCCGTCATCGGCTTCTTCCGCCGCCACCCGCACGGCGAGGGCCCCTGGACGAACACCGTCGCCCCCGTCGCGGCCGGCGTCGCGCTGACGGCCCTGTTCGCCGTCATCGTCGCGAACTTCAACGTCCTGATCGGCCTCGAGGGAGCCGGCGTCCTCTCGTGGCTGCTGCCGGCGGTCGTCGTCGTCCCCGGCCTGATCGCCCTGGGGTGGGCGCACCGCCTGCACTCCAAGAACCCGGGCCTGTACGCGCGGGTCGGCGAGGGCGGCGAACTCGACGACACCGACGGCTAGGGGAGGACGACGGCGGGGCGCCGCCGTCGTCCCCTTCCCGGGCCGCGGCACCCGCCGCCGCCCTCCGCCGACGCATCCCGCGTGCGCGAATCGTCAAGCGCCCGGCACGCACGGCCTAGCCGCGGGGGCCCGGCCCGCGCCAAGCTGGAATCAAGCCCCCCGGCCCGCAACCACCATCAGCTGCCCAACCCACCGACCCGCGAGGAGTACCCCGTGACCACGGAAACCCAGAGCACCCAGTCCACGTTCGCCTCCGCGGCGGACCTGCTCGCCGCCATCCAGCCGGCCTCCGGCGGGCGCGAGATCACCGACCCGGCCACCGGCGAGACCGTCGGCCGCGTCGCCGAGCCGGGCGTCGCCGAGCTCGACGCCGCCGTCGCCGCCGCCAAGGCCGCGCAGCCGTCCTGGGCCGCCCGCGGAGACGCCGCTCGCCGCGAGCTGCTGAACCAGGCCGCCGACGCCGTCGAGGCCAACGCCGAGGCCCTGGCCGAGCTGCTCTCCCGCGAGCAGGGCAAGCCGCTCAACGGCCCGAACGCGCGCTTCGAGGTCGGTGCGTGCGTCGCGTGGCTGCGCGCCACGGCCTCCTTCGAGCTGGAGCCGGAGACCATCGTCGAGGAGGACGGCACGCACGCCCAGCTCTTCTACCGCCCGCTCGGCGTCGTCGGGGCGATCGGCCCGTGGAACTGGCCGATGATGATCAGCGTCTGGCAGCTGGCCCCGTCGCTGCGCATGGGCAACACGGTCGTCATGAAGCCGTCCGAGTACACGCCGCTGTCCGTGCTGGCCCTGGCCGAGGTCCTCAACTCGGCGCTCCCGGCCGACGTGCTGGCCGTGGTTCCCGGCGGCCGCGACGTGGGCGAGCGGCTGGCGGCGCACGAGGACATCGCAAAGGTGATGTTCACCGGCTCCACCGCCACCGGCAAGGCGATCATCCGCTCCTCGGCCGACACCGTGAAGCGCCTGACCCTCGAGCTCGGCGGCAACGACGCCGGAATCGTGCTGCCGGACGCGGACCCGAAGGCGATCGCCGAGGGCCTGTTCTGGGGCGCGTTCATCAACACCGGCCAGACCTGCGCGGCCCTGAAGCGCCTGTACGTGCACGAGGACATCTACGACGACGTCGTCTCCTCGCTCTCCGAGGTCGCCCAGGCGATGCCGATGGGCGTGGGCCTGGACGAGAACAACGTGCTCGGCCCGCTGCAGAACAAGGCCCAGTACGACATCGTGGACCGCCTGGTGCAGGCCGCGAAGGACTCCGGCGCCCGCGTCGTCGTCGGCGGCGACCCGGAGGAGGGGCAGAAGGGCTACTTCTACCCGACGACCCTCGTCGCCGACATCGACAACGACAACCCGCTGGTGGCCGAGGAGCAGTTCGGCCCGGCCCTGCCGATCATCAAGTACTCGTCCGTGGACGAGGCCGTGGAGATGGCCAACGGCCTGGACGTGGGCCTCGGCGCCTCCGTCTGGTCCGCTGACGCGGACGCCGCCCGCGAGGTCGCGGCCCGCATCGAGGCCGGCACCGTGTGGATCAACAAGCACGGCACCGTCGATCCGCGCGTGCCGTTCGGCGGCGCCAAGCAGTCCGGCTACGGGCTGGAGTTCGGCGTCGAGGGCCTCAAGCAGCTGGGCACGCCGCAGATCATCAACGGCTAGCCTCCGCTCCCTGACCCCCGTCCCGGCCGGAGGGCCTCCGGCGCCGGCGGGACGGATCCCCCCCAAAAAAACGCTGCGCATCCGACACATCGCTGTCGGATGCGCAGCGTTTTGTCTGATCCGGCGCACTTTTTTCGGAGGGCGCACTTTGTCGGGGCGCGGCGTGGGTGGGGGCTGGGGTGCGGGGCGTGGACGACGGCGGGGTCGGGCGGTGGGGCGCGGACGACGGCCGGGTCGGACGACGGCGGGGTCGGACGACGGCGGGGCCGGGCGGCGGCGCCGGGAGCGGCTACGCCCGGCGGGCCGGGTCCAGCATGCACAGGAGCGAGTCCACGAGGGCCTCGACCATGACCCACGAGCGCTCCTCGTCGGGGTCGGCCAGGTGCTGCATGCTGATGCCGTCGATCGCCGCGACGGTGAAGCGGGCGGCGGTCTCCGCGTCCATCGCCAGTTCGATGCCCGAGGCGGCGGCGCCGGCCCGGAAGACGGCACTGGTCGAGCGGATCCACGCGGCGTACATGCCGCGATTGGTCTCGAGCGCCTTCTCCTGCTCCTGCGGATCCTTGAGCCGCTGCGAGCGGAGGAGCAGCTCGAACGTCGTGACCTGCTCGTGCGGGGCGGCCAGCATGCGCCTCCAGATCCGGCGCATGTGCTCCCCGACGGCCTCCTCGAGCCCGGCGCCCTCCGGCAGCGGGGAGAGCTCGCGCACGTAGTCGCGGCTGAGGTGGTTGTAGACCTCGGCGAGCAGGTCGTCCTTGCTCCGGAAGCAGTAGTGGAGGGCGGCCAGGGGCGCCTGGGCCTCCTCGGCGATGCGCCGGGTCGTCGCCGCGCCGGCGCCCTCGCGGGCGATCACCCGCGCGGCCGCCTCGACGAACTGCCTGCTGCGGTCCTCCACGGACACCCGTGCCATGGGCCCTCCATTCGATGTGCGTACCCATCCTAGGACACCACCAAAAAAAGTTAGTCGCAAGATCTAGTCAAATGACCAAGTCGTGCGACATACTCGAGACCAGGAGTTATCCAGATCACAGCTGGCCGTGTTGCGCGGCACAGGAGGGGGAAGCGTGGAGCAGACAACGCCCGAGCTGATCATCGCCGGAGGCTACGTCCCGGAGATCGGCCTCGACCCGGCCCTGGACGCCACGCGCGTGGAGGGCCGGCCCAGCGCCGTCGCCGTCGCGGGCGGGCGCATCGCCGCCGTCGGGGGAGAGGAGCTGCGCTCCCTGGCCGGCCCCGGCACCCGGGTCCTCGAGGTCCGCGGCGGCGCCATCCTGCCGGGCCTGAACGACGGGCACCTGCACTTCTGCGCCAGCGCGGCCACCCGCCACCTGTTCACCGACCTGTCGGCGGCGGCGGACTGGGCCGGCGTCGCGGCCCTTCTGGACGGCGCCCGTCCGGGGGCCGACGGCTGGATCCGCGCCCACGGCTGGGACGAGGTCGTCCACGGCCCCGGCGGCGCCGCCGCGCTGCACGGCCTGCGCCCGGACGCCCCCGTCGTCGCCTACGACCAGACCGGCCACCAGCTGCTCCTCAACGCCACCGCCCTCCGCGCCGCCGGCCTGGCGGGGTCCGCCCCGGCCGTGGCCGGCGGCGTCGTCGGCACCTTCGACGACGGCCGCCCGAACGGCCACCTCACCGACGCCGCCATGGCCTTGGCCAACCGGGCCATCCCGGAGCCGCCGGCGGCCGCGTTCCGCCAGGCGCTGCTGGACCACCAGGCGGAGCTGCACGCCCTCGGCATCACGTCCCTGACCGAGCCCGGGCTCGGGCCCGGCGGCGACAGCCTGCTCGGCGGCTCGTGCGGAACACCGGCCCTGGAGGCGCTCGTCGGCCTGGCGGCCGGCGGCGACCTCGCGCTGCGCATCACGGCGCTGCTGCTCTTCACCGGGACCGGCGGCGCGACGGCGGCCGCAGTCCGCGAGGGCCTCGCGGGCCCGCTGCCCGCCCTCGCCCGGGACCGCGGCGTCGACCCGCTGCTGCTGAACATCGCCGGCGTCAAGGTCTTCGCCGACGGCACCCCCCGCTCCGGGACCGCATGGATGAGCACCGAGTACGAGACCCCGTGCGGGCACTCCCACGGCCACATGGTCGTCGCGGGCGCCACGGATGCCGAACGGGTCGCGGAGCTGCGGGCCATCGTCGCGGCCATCCACGCGTCCGGGCTGCAGGCCGGCGTCCACGCCACCGGGGACGCCGCGACCGCCGCCGTCGTCGACGCCGTGGCCGCGGTGCAGGCGCGCTTCCCGCGCGACGCCCGCCACTACGTCATCCACGGCGCCTTCGCCGACGACGCCGCGCTGACCCGGCTCGTCGGCGCCGGCGTCGGCTACAGCACCAACCCCGCCATCCGCGCCGGTGCCGGCGCGCTCATGCGCCGGGTCCTGGGCGGGGAGCGGTTCGCCCGCCACCAGCCGCTGGCCACCGCGCTGCGCGCCGGCGTCGCCACGAACATCGCCTCCGACGCGCCCGTCACCACCCCCGACTGGCGCTCCAGCGTCGCCGCCGCCGTCACCCGCGACACCAGCGCCGGGCCCGGCGCCGGGGACGCCGAGCGGATCACGCTCGCCCAGGCGCTCGCGCTCATGACCGAGGCGCCGGCCCGCCAGGACCGGGCCGAGGCGCACAAGGGCCGCGTCGCAGCCGGCCAGCTGGCCGACCTGTGCGTGTTGGCCGGCCCCCTGCCGGCCGACGCCCGGGCGCTCGCCGACCTGCCGACCGCCGCCACCGTCGTGGGCGGGCGCGTCGTGTACGACGGCGCCGCCGTCCCCGCCTAGGAGCCGCGCGCGGGAGCGCACCACCCAGACCCCGTTCCACCCAACCACCACCGCAACCGGGAGACCGACATGAAACTCCGTTCCGTTCCGGCCGTCGCCGCGGCCGCCACGCTCACCCTGACCCTCGCCGCGTGCGGCGGCTCCACGAACGCCGGCGGCGGCGAGGGAGGCCCCACGCCCCTGAACGTCGGCATCGTCGGGATCTCCTCCGACGCCGCGATCACGATGGGCATCGAGCAGGGCTTCTTCGAGGAGGAGGGCCTGGACGTCACCACGACCGTCGTCGCCAACCCGCCGGCCGGCATCGCCGCCGCCCAGAGCGGCCAGCTCGATCTCACGTACACGCCGTCGATCCCCCTGCTCAACGCGCTGTCCCAGAACGTGCCCCTGACGGTGGTCGCGGCAGCGGACGGCTACCCGGACGGCGTCCTGGAACAGGCGGACCCCTCCAAGGCGGACGACACCGGGCTGTACGCCGCCGCGGACAGCGGCATCGACAGCCCCAAGGACCTCGAGGGCAAGTCCGTCTCGGTTCCGGCGCGCAAGGCCCAGCTCGAGGTCACCATCGCCAACGCGGTCCTCAAGGACGGCGGCGACCCCGCGAAGATCAACTGGATGGTCCTCGACCCCGCCTCCGCGCTGCAGTCGCTGGAGCAGGGCCGCATCGACGCGGCCGGCCTCGTCGCTCCGTTCACGACGCGCGCCGAGGAATCCGGCGCCACGTTCCTCTCCGCGCCCGGCGTCGAGTTCTTCGAGGAGGGCGCCGTCGGCCTCTGGGTCGCCGGCGAATCGAAGATCCAGGAGGACCCCGAGGCCATCGACGGGTTCACCCGCGCCATCTACAAGGCCAACCAGTACGCCCTGGAGCACCCGGAGGAGGCCCAGCAGAAGGCCGCGGAGGTCACGGGCGTGGACCTGTCCACGATCCAGGCCGGCGCCGACAGCCACTGGCCGTCGGAGGTGCGCATCGAGGACATCCAGCGCGTGAACTCCAATCTCGTGGAGCTGGGGTACCTGAAGCAGGAGGTGGCCATCGATGATTCGCTCGTCCGCACCGTCGACTAGGCCGGAGCAGGCCGCGGCGACCGCCGCCACCGCGCAGGCGGGTTCCGCGCCGGCCGCCGGGCCGGCGCGGGACGGCCGCGGCGGGGCCCGCGCCCGCGCGGCGCGTGGCCTCGCCGCCCGGGCCGGCCTCGGCGCCGTGGGCGCCGCGCTGGTGCTCGCCGCCTGGCAGGCCTCGGCGGCCGCCGGGGTCTTCGGCAACGGGCTGCCCACCGTCACCGAGACGCTCGCGGAGCTCGCCTCGCTGCTCACGACGGCGGCGTTCTGGCAGGACACTGGCCTGACCATCGGGATCGCCGCCGGCGGGCTGTTCCTGGCCACGACCATCGGCGTCGTCGTCGGGATCCTCATCGGCAGCTTCGAGCCCGTCCGCGCCGCCACCGTGGCCCTGACCGAGTTCCTCAAGCCCATCCCGCCGATCGTCGTCCTGCCCCTGGCCGTCATGATCTGGGGCCCCACGCCGGACATGGCGATGGTGCTGGTCGTCGTCGGGTGCGCCCTGTCCATCTCGATCCAGACCATCGCCGGCGTCCACGACGCCGACCCGGTCGCCCTGGCCACCGCCCGGTCCTACGGGCTGGGCCCCGTCGAGACGCTCTGGCGCGTCACGCTTCCGGGAGCGCTGCCGTTCATCGGCACCGCCGTCCGCGTCTCCGCGCCCGCCTCTCTGGTCATCGTCGTCGTCGCCGGGCTCCTCGGCGGCGCGCCGGGCCTGGGCCGCAGCATCTACCAGGCGCAGGCCGGCGGGCTCTACCCGACGCTGTACGCGCTGGTGATCGTGCTCGGGCTGCTCGGCATCGCGTCGCAGTGGGCCAGCACCGCCGTCGAGCGCCGCGTCCTGCACTGGCACCCGTCCTTCCGGAAGGTGGCACCATGAACCGCCGCGCCCTGAACCTGGTCCTCGCCGTCGGCACCCCCGTGCTCCTGGTGGCCCTGTGGTGGTTCGGATCCGCCAACTCCACGAATGCGTTCTTCCCGCCGCTGGAGCAGATCCTGCGCCGCTTCCAGGCGCTGTGGCTGTTCGACCACTTCGCCTCCGACGTCCTGCTGAGCCTGCGCAACCTCGCCGTGGGCTACGCGGTCTCCGTCGTCGGAGGCGTGCTCCTCGGCTTCGTCATCGCGACCGTGCCCGTCCTGCGGGCCATGTTCGAGCCGGTCATCCACTTCGTCCGCGGCATCCCGCCCGTGGCGCTCGTGCCGATCCTGATCACGCTCATCGGCTTCGGCCCGGAGATGCGCGTGACCTCGATCGTCCTGGCCGCGCTCTTCCCGACCATGATCTCCACGATCGACGGCATCCGCGCCGTGGACACCGGCATGAAGGACGTCTGCTCCGTCTACCGGCTCACCCGCGCCGAGCGCCTCGGGGCCGTGTACCTGCCCTCTGCCGGCCCGCAGATCGCGGCCGGCATGCAGGTCAGCCTGCAGGTGGCCTTCATCGTGATGATCGCCTCCGAGATGCTCGGGTCCGCCCAGGGCATCGGGGCCATGACCCTGCTGGCCCAGCAGAGCTTCATGTCCGCCGACATGTGGGCCGGGATCCTGTTGCTCGGCCTGATCGGCTTCCTCGCCAACGCCCTGTTCGACCTGGCCAAGCGACGCGTCCTGGCCTGGTACATCGGATCGAAACGATTGGAGCGCGCAGCATGAGCGCCACCGCCCCCGCCACCCGCACCGCCCACCGCCCGGAGCAGACCATGGACACCGCCCAGACCGCCGAGCCCCGCCTGCGCGTCGAGCACCTCGGCAAGAGCTACGGCTCCGGCCCACAGGCCAAGGAGATCATCGGGGACCTGACGTTCTCCGTCGAGTCCGGGGAGGTCGTCTGCATCGTCGGGCCCTCCGGCGTCGGCAAGACCACGCTGCTGAAGTGCCTCGCCGGGCTGCACCCGAGCACCCGCGGCGCCATGTACATCGACGGGCGGCGCCTCTCCGGCCCCCCGGCCGAGATGGCCCTCGTGTTCCAGGACTACTCGCGGTCCCTCATGCCGTGGCTGACCGTGGAGAAGAACCTGCGGCTGCCCCTGCGCCACCTGCGCCTGCCCCAGTCCGAGGTCCGCTCGCGCATCGACGAGGCCCTCCGCGCCGTCGGGCTCTCGCACGCCGCGAAGCAGTACCCGTGGCAGCTCTCGGGCGGCATGCAGCAGCGCGTGGCGATCGCCCGCGCGCTGGCCTACCGGCCCGAGATCCTGATCATGGACGAGCCGTTCGCCTCCGTCGACGCGCAGACCCGCTTCGAGCTCGAGGACCTGTGCCTGCGGATCCGCGAGGAGTTCGGCATGACGATCCTGCTCGTCACCCACGACATCGACGAGGCCGTCTACCTCTCGGACCGGATCGTGGCCATCGGGCGGAAGCCCGCCACCGTCCTGGAGGTCATCGACGTCGACCTGCCCGGGTCCCGCGACCAGATCGCCACCCGGGCCCTGCCCGAGTTCTCCGAGCTGCGTTCCCGCACGCTCTCCCTGATCCGGCAGGCGCAGGCGTGAGCGGGGCGGAGGGGGCGCGGCGCCCGAACATCCTGGTGTTCATCGCCGACCAGCTCCGCGCCGACCACCTCGGGTTCGGCGGCAACCCCACCGTGCGCACCCCGCACCTCGACGCCCTGGCCGCCCGCTCGGCCGTGTTCGAGAACGCCCACGTCGCCAACCCGACGTGCATGCCGAACCGGGCCAGCCTGCTGACCGGCCGCTGGCCCTCCGCGCACGGGACCCGGTGCAACGGGATCCCGCTGGACCCGGACTCGAGCACGTTCGTGCGCCAGCTCGCGCGCACCGGCTACCGCACCGCCGCCGTCGGGAAGCTGCACCACCAGAACATGGGCTGGGACTTCGAGCCCGAGCAGCGGGAGCAGATCGAGCAGACCTCGCCCCTGCTGCTCGACGGCGGCGCCGACGACGCGGCCGTCCGCGGCCGGGAGCCCGGCTGGGACCAGTGGGAGAACCGCGAGCGCCACGAACGCGGGCACCTGCCGCTGCCGGCCGACTACTACGGCTACCAGGAGGTGGACCTCGTCGTCGGGCACGGCGACGCCCCGGGCGGGCACTGGACGCACTGGGCCCGCGAGCGCGGCGTCGACCCGGCGGTGCTGGGCGGCGTCGATGCCGCCCGCGAGCGGTCCGGGGCGTGGGAGCAGGTCTACACGTCCGCGATCCCGGCCTCCGCGCACCCCACCAGCTACATCGGGGAGCGCGCCGAGACCCGCGTGCGGGCGGCGGCGGAGACCGAGGACCCGTTCTTCCTGTTCGTGTCCTTCCCGGACCCGCACCACCCGTTCGCCCCGCCCGAGGAGTACGCGCACCGGTACGAGCCGGCGTCCCTGCCGCTGCCGGTCGGCTTCAACCAGGAGCACACCCAGTCGCCGGCCCACGTCCAGAAGATGGCCGCCTCGCGCGGCCTGCCGAATCCCGACCCCACGATGACGTTCTGCGCCACCGAGGAGCAGTACCGGGCCGCCGCGGCCGCCCAGTACGGGCTGATCGAGTTCATGGACGAGCAGGTCGGGCGGGTGCTGCGCGCGCTGGAGGAGACGGGACAGGCTGAGGACACTGTCGTCGTCTTCACCGCCGACCACGGCGACCTGTTCGGCGACCACGGGCTGATGCTCAAGCACTTCGTCCACTACCGGGCGGTCACGCGCGTGCCGCTGCTCGTGCACGACCCGCGCGGGGGCATGCCGGGTGGGGTCCGGGTCCCGGCGCTGGCCTCGAGCGCCGACCTCGCGCCGACGCTGCTCGACCTCGCCGGGGCCCCGGCGTTCCGGGGCATCCAGGGCCGGAGCCTGCTGCCGGTGCTGCGCGGGGACACGGACCGGCACCGCGACGCGCTGCTCATCGAGGAGGACCAGCCGTTCTCGCTCGACGGTCTGCCCGCGCCCGTGCGCATGCGGACCGTCATCACCGAGGCGGGGCGGATGACCCGCTATTTCGGGGCCGACGAGCTGGAGCTCTACGACCACCTCGCGGACCCGGACGAGCTGGAGAACCTGGCCGGGGACCCGACGGCGGCGGCCCTGCAGGCACAGTTGGACGCCGTGCTGCTCGGGGAGCTCGCCGCCCTGGCCGACACCGGCACGGCCCCGACGGCCGCCGCGTAGGGGCCGACAGCCGCCCGTTGCGCAGCACCGCGGCGACACGAAACGGCGCCCCCGGTCCGCTCCGGATCGGGGGCGCCGTCGTGCGCTCCGCCTCAGGCGCCGGCCAGGACCTCGTCCAGGCTCTCCTCCAGCGCGTCCAGCAGCAGCGTCGCCTCGTCGTCCCCGACGACCATGGGCGGGCGGATCTTCAGGACGTTGTCGTGCGGCCCGATCCGGCTGATCAGCACACGCCGGGCCTTCATGGTCTCGACGAGCCGCCCGGCCAGGCCGGCGTCCGGGCGCCCGTCGGGCCCAACCAGCTCGAGCCCGAAGAACAGGCCCGTCCCGCGGCGGGCGGCGATGCGGTCCGATCCGTCCGCGAGCTCCTGCAGCCGCGCGTGGACCCGCCCGCCGAGCCGGTGCGCGTGGGCCATGAGGTCCTGGTCGCGCATCTCGTCCAGCACCGCGAGGCCCGCGGCCGCCGAGACCGGGTTCCCCGCGAACGTGTTGAAGTACATGTTGTGCCGGCCGAACTCGTCCAGGAGCGCCGCCGTCGTCGCCACGCCGCCCATGGGGTGCCCGTTGCCCATGGGCTTGCCCATGGTGACCAGGTCCGGGTCGAGGCCGCCGGCCTGGTGGCCCCACATCGCGGTGCCGAGCCGGCCGAAGCCGGACTGGACCTCGTCCGCGACGACGAGCCCGCCCGCCGCGCGCACCTTCCGCGCGAGCATCGGCAGGTAGCCCTCGGGCAGGCGGGGCATGCCCTCGGTGGAGAACAGCGGGTCGACCAGCAGCGCCGAGACGCCGTGGCCCTCCTCGGCGAGGGAGCTCAGCGCGGCGTCGACGCCGCGCTCCGCCTCGGCCAGGAGCGCCGCGGGATCGGCGCCCGTGGCGGTGTCGGGCACGTGCAGGGTCCGCACGTGGGCGCCGAAGCGCTCGCGGACCTTCAGGCCGGTCGTGAGCTCGGCCAGCGACGCCGTGTTGCCGTGGTAGCTGAAGTCCGTGACGAGGACGCCGGTGGCGCCGGTGTGCTGGCGGGCCAGGCGCAGGGCCAGCTCGTTGGCCTCTGAGCCGGAGTTCGTCAGGAACAGCCGGTCGATCGGGGCGGCGAACGTCTCCAGCAGGCGCTCGGCGTAGTCCAGGACGCGGGAGTTGAGGTAGCGGGTGTGGACGTTCAGTGTCCCCAGCTGGGAGCAGACCGCCTCCCGGACCCGGGGGTTGGCGTGCCCGACGTGCGGGACGTTGTTGTACCCGTCGAGGTAGCGCGTCCCGTCGGCGTCGGTGACCCACACGCCCTCGCCCGAGACCAGGTGCAGCGGCGTGCGGTAGAAGAGCGGGGAGTGCGGGCCGAGCGTCGCGGCGCGGCGGTCGAGGAGGGCGTCGAGGGTCGTGTCCATGGGGGCTCCGGTCATGGTCAGCGGGCGGGGGTCAGGGGCAGGGCGGCGGCGAGGTCGGCGACCGGGCCGGCGACGTGGTCGACGATGAACTCCGCCGCGTCGTCGCCCCGGCGGTCGGCGGCCCAGCCCAGGTAGGTGCAGCCGCGGGCGACGACGAGGTCGTCCAGGACAGCCAGCTGCTCCGGAGGGAGGGGCCGCAGCGCGGCGTACCCGTCCAGCAGCGCCTCCCGGTACTCGCCGGCGCGCGGGTGGCGGTGGTACCAGAACAGCACCGTCGCGAGGTCGAAGAGGTGCCAGCCGAGGGCGCAGTCGTCGAAGTCGATCAGCGTCGGCCCGTCGGGGCCGACGAGCACGTTCTCCGGGGAGAAGTCCGCGTGGATGGGGCCGAACCACTCGCCGCGCGGGGCCCGGGCGAGGCGGCCGCGCAGCGCGCCGAGGTGCTCCGCCAGCCGGTGGCGGTCCGGGTGGTCCAGCCCGAGCGGGTCGCCCCAGACCGCCTCGGCGCCGAGGAGCCCGTCCCCGTCCCAGAGGGGCCGGTCGTAGGGCACCGGCAGCGGCTCCAGGACGGCCAGATGGGCCGACGCGGCCAGCCGGCCCAGCGCGTCGAAGACCCCGGGGGCCGGATCATCCTTCCCGAACCAGCAGTCCTCGACGGAGCCGAGCGGGCGGGCGTCGGCGACCCAGTGCTGGACGTCCACCTGGGTGCGCCCCAGCGGGGTGTCGACGGCGGCGTGCGCGGCGTCGCCGTCGGCGCGGCTCGGTTCCGATACCGTCGACGCCGGCACTGCTTGGGCCGGAACGCCTCCGACCGTCGCCGCCCGGCCAGCCGCCGCCGGGGCCGTCGCCGCTGGCGCCGGAACTCCACCGGCACCGACGCCGACGACCCGGACGGGACGCATGACGGGGACGCCGCGCTCGCCCAGGGCCGCGGCGAAGCCCAGCTCCGCACGGATCTGCGCGTCCGTGCGGTGGCCGGGCCGGTGGAGGCGCACCGCGTAGGAGCCGCGGCCCGGGACGTCGGCGCGGTACACGGTGTTCTCGCGGTGCTTGATGAAGGACAGTGGGGCGTCGGCGGGCAAGCCGAAGCGCGGGAGTGCGCTGCGGACGGCCGGCTCGGCCCAGTCGGGGGCGTGGAGGTCCATGGGTGCCTTTCGGGACGCGGGATTCCGATCCTCCGGCGAGCCTCCCACGGCCGGTGGCGCGCGGGCTTGGCGCTGCGGGCACGGGACTTGGCGCAGGGCGACCGTCCGGGCCGTCCGGCCGCCGGCGCCGGCCCCGGCCCCGGCCGCGGACCCGAACCCCGGACTACGGGACCGCGCCGGCGCCGTCGTCGTCCCCGCGCGCCCTCCGTAGCGACACCTCCGCGGTAGCCGCCCCGAAAAACCGTCGCCGGTTGGACAAATCGCTGTCCAATGCGCAGCGTTTTGTCGGATTCGGCGCACTTTTCTTGGGGCATCGTGCGGGCGGCGGCCGGGATGGTGCGGGGCGTCGTGCGGCGGGGCCGGGCATCGTGCGGGCGGCGGCCGGGATGGTGCGGACGACGGCGGCGCCGGGGAGCGCGTTCGGCCCCGAGGGGCGGACGCCGAACGCCAACATCGGTGCGCGCATCGTCAACACGGCGGCGGCCGCACGCCGGAGACTGGTGGGGCCCGTGATGCCCACCACACCGGAAGGCGGACCATGTCCACCCAGGAGTTCGACTACATCGTCATCGGCTGCGGATCGGCGGGGGCGGTGATCGCCCGGCGCCTGCTGGACGCGGGCAAGACCGTGGCCCTGCTCGAGGCCGGCGGCCGGGACACGAACCCGCACATCGATGACCTGAACACGCTGGGCCTGCTCTGGCACAGCGAGCAGGACTGGGACTACTACACGGTGGAGCAGCCGGGATGCTCGAACCGGCGCCTGCACCTGCCCCGCGGGAAGGTCACCGGCGGCTCGCACGCCCTGAACGCGACGATCTGGGTGCGCGGGGACCGGTGGGACTACGAACAGTGGGAGGCCTCCGGCTGCCCGGGCTGGGGCTGGGACGACGTCCTGCCGGTGTTCAAGGCCATCGAGGATTTCGACGGCGGCGCCTCGGACACCCGCGGGAGCGGCGGGCCGCTGGACGTCGTGGAGGACTTTCCGCGCAACCCGGTCCAGGAGGACATGCTCGCCGCCGCCGTGCAGGCCGGGCACCGGCTGAACCCGGACTACAACTCCGGGGACGTCGAGGGCGTGTCCCGGATGCAGCTGAACGTGCGCGACGGCAAGCGCCTCAACACGTGGCGGGCCTACCTCAAGCCCGTCGCCGGGCACCCGAACCTGGCCCTGCTCACCGGCGCGCACGTGCGCCGGCTCCTGGTGGAGGACGGGCGGGTCACGGGCGTGGCGTACGAGGCCGACGGCGGCGCCGCCGAGGTCCGGGCCGGCGAGACGATCCTGGCCGCCGGGGCCCTGGGCTCCCCGGAGATCCTGCTGCGCTCGGGGATTGGCCCGGCGGAGGAGCTGCGCGGCGTGGGCATCGAGCCGGTGGCGGACCTGCCCGGCGTCGGGAAGAACCTGCACGACCACCTGCTGGCCCCGGTCATCTACTCCACCGGCCGGCCGGTCCCGATGGGCGAGACCGCCCCCGCGGAGGTGCACCTGTTCGCCACGAGCCGCCCGGGGCTGCCGGTGGCCGACACGCAGCCGATCTTCTTCTCCGTGCCCATGTACTCCCAGGAGTACCCGGGCGGGATGGCCGGGCCGGAGAACGGGTTCTCGATGCTCGGTGGGCTCGTCCGGCCGGCCAGCCGCGGTGAGCTCACCCTCACCGGCCCCCGCCCGGAGGACCCGGTGCGCATCGACCTGGGCGCCCTGTCCGAGCAGGCCGACGTCGACGCCCTCGTCGAGTCCGTGCGCCAGTGCCGCGAGATCGGTCGCCAGGAGGCCCTGGCCGGGTGGGAGCCCACCGAGCTCTACCCGGGGCCGGAGGTCGCGGACGAGGACCTGGAGCAGTACGTGCGCGACTCCGTCGTCACCTACCACCACCAGGTCGGCACCTGCCGGATGGGCCGGGACGCCGGCGCCGTCGTCGACCCCGAGACGTTCGCCGTGCACGGGCTTTCCGGGCTGCGGATCGCGGACGCCTCGATCATGCCCCAGGTACCGACCGGGAACACGAACGCCCCGTCGGTGATGATCGGCGAGCGCGCCGCCGCCTACCTCACCGGCCGCGCCCCCGGACCGCTCACCGCCGCCGAGGCCACCCCCGCCGGCACCACGGCGTAGCACGCAGCGGCCGCGGAGCCCCGGGCTCCGCGGCCGCCGCCGTCGTCCTGGGCGCTACCCCTCGACCGTCACGCGCTCGTTCGGGACGCAGTGCGTCATGACGCGCCCGGCCGGGACCTCGCGCTTGCCGTTGCGGCCCAGGTTCTTCATCCGGGCCTGCTCGTCGGCGCTGAGGTTCTGGGTGGCCAGCGGCCCCAGGTCCTTCACGTCGTCGAGCGAGACGCCGACCGCGTCGCCGACCTTCTGGCCCAGCTCGTCCTCGATCATGTACAGGTGCCAGACCATGCGCTCCTGGATCGCCCGGTCGCACTGGGACAGCGCGTCGGAGAGGTTCCGGACGAGGTCCTCGCGCTCCCAGTCGTCCTGCAGCCAATAGCGCTCGCCGGCCTGCTGGTAGTCGTTGGTCCGCTCGATCCGCTCGCGCGTGAGCCGGCCGCTGATCTCCGGGCCCAGCGAGGCGTGGTAGCCGGACCCCTTCTCCGCCTCCTGCAGGCCGCCGGTGATGCTCGGCTCGTAGTTCACGTGCGGGTTGGAGTTCGGCGCCGTGTCCACCCCGTAGGCCATCTGCCCGTCGCGCT
Organism: Arthrobacter paludis; assembly: GCF_056782315.1. Lineage (NCBI taxonomy): Bacteria > Bacillati > Actinomycetota > Actinomycetes > Micrococcales > Micrococcaceae > Arthrobacter > Arthrobacter paludis. Next base: position 55,284 of record NZ_JBXAEW010000007.1, on the reverse strand, counting down.
GGTTCGTCGCCACGGGAGCCTTCGGCCGGTTGACCGGCAGCTGCAGGTAGTTCGGGCCCACGCGGTGGCGCTGCGTGTCCGAGTAGGAGAACGTCCGCCCCACGAGCATCTTGTCGTCGGAGAAGTCCAGCCCGTCGACCAGCACGCCGGTTCCGAACGCGATCTGCTCGTTCTCCGCGAAGAAGTTCTCCGGGGCGCGGTCCAGCACCATGCGGCCGACCTTCTTCGGCGGGAACTGGTCCTCGGGCCACACCTTCGTGTCATCCAGGGGGTCGAAGTCCAGCTCCGGGTGGTCGTGGTCGTCCATCAGCTGGACCTGCAGCTCCCACTCCGGGTAGTCGCCGCGCTCGATGGCGTCGTACAGGTCCTTCGTGTGCGAGCCCAGCGTCCGCGCCTGGACCTTCGCCGCGTCCTCGGCGGTCAGGGACTTCACCCCGTCCTTCGGCACCCAGTGGTACTTCACGAGCTTCGTCTCGCCCGCCGCGTTGACCCACTTGTACGTGTTGACGCCGAAGCCCTGCTGGTGCCGGTAGTCCGCGGGGATCCCGCGCGGGCTGAACACGAGCATGACCATGTGCAGCGCCTCGGGGGACTGGCTGAAGAAGTCGAACGCGCGGTTCGCCACCGACGCCTCGAACGTCACCGGGTCCGGCTTCTGCGAGTGGATGAAGTCGGGGAACTTCAGGGCGTCGCGGATGAAGAAGACGCCCAGGTTGTTGCCGACCAGGTCCCAGTTGCCGTCCTCGGTGTAGAACTTCACGGCGAAGCCGCGCGGGTCGCGGGCCACCTCGGAGGAGTCGCGGCCGCCGGCCACCGTGGAGAAGCGCAGGGCCACGTCCGTGCGCGCCCCCTGGCGGAACACCTTGGCCCGGGTGAAGTTCTCGACCGGCTCGTCGCCCCAGGTGCCGTAGGACTCGAAGTAGCCGAACGCCGTCGCGCCGCGGGCGTGCACCACCCGCTCGGGGACGCGCTCGCGGTCGAAGTGGCTCATCTTCTCGAGGAACTGGTAGTTCTCGAGCGTCGCCGGGCCGCGGGAGCCGACCGTGCGCGTGTTCTGGTTGTCGTAGACCTTGTGGCCCTGGCGGTTGGTCAGGGTGCCGCCGGTCGTCTGGGCTTCTTCGGGCATCGCTTTCGCTCCTTGCGTTGAAGGGATGTGGTCCGGATGGCCGTGCGTCCCACTCTCCACGGAGCCCCCGGCGAGGGCAAGGGTTGCGAGGACGGCGAGGGCGGCGCCCGGACACCCGGCCGCTCCGGGCGGCGAAGGCCGGGTCCGCGGACGCGCAGGACCGTGCGGACGGCGCAGGTCGTCGCAACGCCCTGCGCCGTCTGTAACCCCCTGCGCAGCCTGCAGCCCCCCGGGACGCGAAGGCCGGTTCGGGCCGCCGCCGTCGTCCCCCGCTCAGGCGCCGAGCGCGTCGAACTTCCGCCGGCGCCGGTCCAGCCGCCCGGCGGCGGGCAGGAACGCGGCCCGCGCCAGTTCGTACTCGATCGCCGCGCCCATCCGCCGGCAGAAGTCCCGCGGCTCGGCGGCGGCGTCGGGCCGCTCGTCCACGACGTGGTCCACGAGCCCGATCCGGTACAGCGACGCCAGGTCCACCTGCTGCGCCGCGGCGATGGCCGGCGCGTGCTCCGTGGTCCGGTGCAGGATCGCGCTGGCCCCCTCGGGCGGCAGCGGGGACAGCCAGGCGTGCTCGGCGGCGATCGTCCGGTCCGCCGGCAGCAGCGCCAGGGCCCCGCCCCCGCACCCCTGCCCGAGCAGCACGGACACGCTCGGCGCCTCCAGCCCGATCAGCCCGGCTAGCGAGCGGGCGATCTCCCCGGCCATGCCGCCCTCCTCGGCCGCGACGGACAGGTCCGCGCCGGGTGTGTCGATCACGGTCAGCAGCGGCAGGCGCAGCTCGGCGGCCAGCTGCATGCCGTGCCGGGCCTCGCGCAGCGACCCCGGCCCCATGGCCGGCCCGTCCGGGTGGCGCGGCCGCTGGTGGCCGAGCACCACGCAGGACTGCGTCCCGAACCGGGCCAGCGCGAGCGTCAGGCCGGGGTCCTTCTCGCCCTCGCCGGTCCCGTTGAGCGGCAGCGCGTCGTCGGCCGCGACGGAGAGCAGCCAGCGCAGGTCCGGGCGGCGCGGGTTGCGCGAGGCCGCGATGGACTCCCAGGCGCCCCGGCCGGCGGGGCGTAGCGCGGCCGTCGGCGGAGGGGAGGGCAGCTCGGCCGGGGCCGGGCGCAGGATGGCCAGCGCCCGGTGCACGATCTCCGGCAGCCGCTCCGGCTCCACGACCGCGTCCACGATCCCGTGCCGATACAGGTTCTCGGCGGTCTGGATGCCCTCGGGGAACGGGCGGCCGTGGATGGACTCGAACACGCGCGGCCCCAGGAACCCGAGCAGCGCGCCGGGCTCCGCGACCGTCACGTGCCCCAGCGACCCCCACGAGGCCATGACCCCGCCGGTCGTGGGGTGGCGCAGGTAGACCAGGTACGGCAGCCCGGCCGCCTTATGCCGGCGCACGGCGTCCGTGATCCGGACCATGGACAGGAACGCGGGCGTGCCCTCCTGCATGCGGGTGCCCCCAGACGCGGGGCCGGCCAGCAGCGGCAGGCGCTCCGCCGTCGCGCGCTCGACGGCGGCCGTGATGCGCGCGCCGGCGGCGCGCCCGATGGACCCGGCCAGGAACGCGAACTCGGAGACGATCACGGCGACCCGGCGGCCCCGGATCGTGCCCGTGCCGGTGACCACGGACTCGTCGGTGCCGGCCCGCTCGGCCGCGGCGGCCAGCTCCGCGGCGTACGCGGGGTCGCCGGTGGGCTGCTCCGGGGGCGCGTCCCACGACGCGAACGAGCCCGGGTCCAGCACGGCGGCCAGCAGGTCGGCGGCGCGGGGGCGCCGCGTCGGCGCGGGCGCGGTCACCGCGCGGCCCTCGCGGCCGCTCCGGCGCGGGCGGGGGAGGCCGACGGCGCGGCGGGCACCCGGCCCGACGGCGGCGTCGCCCCCGCCGCCAGGCCGGCCCGGATGGCGGCCCCGTCCGCGTCGAGCAGCGGCGGGGCCGTGTGACCGGTGCGCGTGGTCTCCGCGCCGGTCCCGGCGTCGAAGAAGCGCAGCGGCGGGCCGGGCAGCTGGATGCTGCCGAGCACCGGGTGCTCGACGTCGACGACCAGCCCCTGGGAGCGGACCTGCTCCCACGCGTAGACCTCGTCGAACGTGCGGACCCGGCCGGCCGGGATGCCGGCGTCGTTGAGCAGGCCCAGCAGCTCGTCGGGGCCGTGGGCGGCGAAGACGGACTCGACGGCGGCGACGAGCTCGGCGCGGTGGCCGACCCGGGCGGCGTTGGTCGCGAAGCGCGGGTCGGCGGCGTCGAGGCCGAACGCGGCGCAGAACGCGGCCCACAGCTTCTCGGACCCGACCGAGATCTGCACGTGTCCGCCGGCGCAGCGGAACAGCCCGTACGGGGCGATCGAGGGGTGGTGGTTGCCCTGGGCGCGGGGGACCTCGCCGGCGACCGTCGCGCGGGTGCCCTGGAACGTGTGGACCCCGATCAGCGAGGCGAGCAGCGACGTCCGGACCACCTGGCCGCGGCCGGTCGTCTCGCGCTCGCGCAGCGCCGCCAGGACCCCGAAGGCCCCGTACATGCCGGAGAGCAGGTCCGCGATCGGCACGCCGACGCGCTGCGGGTCGTCCGGGCCGCTGCCGGTGACGGACATGAGCCCCGCCTCGCCCTGCAGGATCTGGTCGTAGCCGCTGCGCCGCGCCTCCGGGCCGTCGTGCCCGAACCCGGTGATGGACAGGACGACCAGGCGCGGGTTGAGCCCGTGGAGCCGGTCGACCGGGAAGCCGAGCCGGTCCAGCACGCCGGTGCGGAAGTTCTCCAGCAGGACGTCGGCGTCCCGGACCAGGCCCTCGAGGACGGCCCGGTCGTCCGCGTCCTTGAGGTTGAGGGCGATGGACTCCTTGTTGCGGTTGCAGGAGAGGAAGTACGTGGCCTGTGGGTCGTCCTCGGGGCCGACGAAGGGCGGGCCCCAGCCGCGCGTGTCGTCTCCCGTGCCGGGCGTCTCGACCTTGACGACGCGCGCGCCGAGGTCGCCGAGCATCATGCCGGCGTGGGGCCCGGCCAGGGCGCGGGTCAGGTCGAGGACGGTGAGCCCGGCCAGGGGCCCCTCGGGGCGTCCGACGGCGGCCGGAGCGCGGCCGGTGGCGGTGGTGGTCATGGTTCCTCCGAACGTGCAGGGTCTCCTACTGCGTGAGTGGCTAGGCCACTTAGACAGTAGGGCAAGGCGGGTGGCGTGTCTAGGGGTGGGGAGCCGAGGGAAGGGCGCCGCCGCTGGGCGTGGCACCCACCGGGCGACCGCCGCCGCCCCCGGCGGGGGACGGCGACGGCGGCGCCGCGGTTACCGGCCGAGGTAGGCGAGCAGCGCGGCGACCGCGGCCCGCGTGCCCGTGTCGAGCGTGGGCTCCAGGAGCGGCCCGAAGTGGGGCGAGTGGTTCACGGGCGCCGGGCCGTCGGCGCCGAAGCCGCCGAAGAACCAGTACACGCCGGGCACGCCGATGGCGTCGGAGAGGTGTCCGACGTCCTCGCTGCCCATGAGCGGCTCCGTCTCCAGGACCGCGTCCGGGCCCAGCTCGTCGCGCAGGGCGCCCGCGACCCGGGCGGTCGCTTCGGGGGCGTTGAAGCAGCGCGGGAATCCGTACAGCCGCTCGATCTCCGGCTCGGGCGCACCGGAGGCGGCGGCCTCCGCGGCGACGATCCGGCGCACGGCCGCGAGCACGCGCTCGCGGGTCTCGGGCTCGAACGTGCGGATGTTCAGCGTGAACTCCGCACGGTCGGGGATGATGTTCTCCTTCAGCCCGGCGTGGAAGGTGCCGGACGTGACGACGGCGGCGCGCCGCGGGTCCAGCTCCCGGGAGACGATGGTCTGCAGGCGCGTGATGATGTGGGCGCCGAGGACGATCGGGTCGACGGAGTCCTGGGGCTGCGACCCGTGGGACTGCCGGCCGCGCAGGGTCACCTTCAGCGAGTCGGCGAGCGCCATGGCCGTGCCGGGGCGGATCTGGACGGTGCCGGCCGCCGTCGGCATCACGTGCTGGCCCAGGACGACCTCCGGCCGCGGGGCGCGCTCCCAGAGCCCGTCGTCGACCATGGCCCGCGCGCCGGCGGCGGTCTCCTCGCCCGGCTGGAAGACCAGGACGAGCGTCCCGGACCACGCGCCGCGCTCCCGCGACAGCAGCGCCGCCGCGGACAGCAGGGCCGCCATGTGCGTGTCGTGGCCGCACCCGTGCATCACGGGCACGCCGGTGCCGTCGGGCAGGGTCCCTGTGGCGGTGCTCGCGTAGTCGAGCCCGGTGTCCTCCCGGATGGGCAGTCCGTCCGTGTCGGCGCGGAATGCCACGGTGGGCCCGTCGCCGTTGCGCAGCACGCCGACGACGCCGGTGCCGCCGCAGCGGAAGTTCGCGATGCCGAGGGCGTCCAGGCGGGCGGCGAGGAAGTCCGCGGTGGCGTGCTCCTGCATGGACAGCTCGGGGTTCCGGTGCAGGTGCCGGTAGGTCTCGTGCAGGTCCTCGCGGTCCGCGGCGGTCAGGGCCGGAAGCGTGCGCGTCGTGGTGGATTCCATGGCTAGAACATTCCCTCCCGGGTGGTGGTGGTGTCGGTGTCGGCGGCGTCTCCGGCGGGGCCGTGGCACACCTTCCGGTTGCGGTCCAGCCAGGACAGGACGACGGTGGCCACGACGCACAGCGCGGTGGCGTAGAAGGCCAGCTTCGGCACGGCGGGGACCAGCAGGAACTGGATGGCCAGCGCCGCGCCCAGGGCGAAGACGGTCGGGCGGAGCTGGCGCATGGTGACGATGCACTGCACCAGGACGGCGCCCATCAGGGCCGGGAGGATGTAGAGGCGGGCGACCTCGATCAGCGCCTCCGGGACGATCGAGATCATCCAGCTGCCGAGCACCCCGACGAACAGCAGCAGCGAGGTCAGGTGCACCGTGGCTGCGCCGCAGATCGCCATCACCGCGGCGAGGTCGCCGCGCGGCGTCCCGGGGGCCGCCTTGGTGCTGGACTGCGCCACGATGGCCGAGGGCAGCAGCTTGTTGGAGATGTTGCCGATCATGAACGCCTGGTACATCGCGGCGGGCCCGAGGATCGGGTAGTAGGTCAGCGGCTCCAGGAGCCAGAACACCCCGAACGTCGCGGCGACGGCGAGGAACGCGATGCCGACGTGGGCCAGCGTCACGTCGAGTCCGGAGAAGAAGACCAGATAGAGGGGGTCGGCCAGGGACAGGACGAGCCCCGCCAACATGGTCAGTCGGCCCCAGCGGGACGTGGTGGCGTCGAAGGCGGCCATGCCGGTCAGCGGCGGGGCCTGGACAGTGGTGGTCATGGTGGTTCCTCCTAGGCGGAATGCAGGGCGAACGCGGTGGCGAGGGCGACGACGATCGAGAAGCCGAGGGCCCACTCCTTGAGCCAGTGGGCCCGCAGGAGCCGGGCCAGGAACAGGCAGAGCACCATCACGGCGGCCGAGACGCCGAGCGTGATGACGTGGACGGGGGACTTGGGCAGCTCCGCGACCGAGAGCATGCTGAACGCGCCCAGCAGGGCCGCGGTCGGGATGATCGCCATGGCGGCGGGGTTCATCGTCGTCAGCCGGGTGCTGCCGCGCTTGAGCAGCGGGGTCAGGATGAGCGTGGCCAGCATCCACATGCCCCCGGACAGGCTCATGGCCATGAACGCGACGGCGAAGACGGACTGGGTGTAGTCCCCGCCGCCGAGCTCGGCGCCCATGGACGCCGCCGCGATGCCCGCGGACGCCGTCTCCGTGGAGGCCGAGCCGATCAGGCCGATCCGGACCAGGACGGCCGGCGTGCCGAACATCGCCAGCAGGGCGATCGCGACGAGGACGACGGCGAGCGAGGGGCCGATCGAGGCGACCGCTCCGGCCCGGTAGGCGCCGGTGAGCTCCCGGTTGCTCATGCCCGCCTCCGGTCCGGCCCGGCGGGCCGCGCGCATGTACACGAACGTCTGCACGAAGATGACGGCGAACACGCCCAGGGCGCACAGCCACAGGAGCGGGGAGTTGGCGACGGCGAGGATGTCGGTGGACGTCCCCGCGGCGGCGGCCGCGGGGACTGGGACGGCTGGTGCTGGCATGGCTGCTCCTCGAGGGGTGTGATCCCGGTTACAGGAAAGGCGGTTGGCAACACCATGCGGTTCGGGCGACGCCGACGGCAATGAATGGCAGATACCGCCACAGATGTGGCCGTTTCCGTCAGAATGGGCGTTTTCTGTGGCGGGGGTACGGCCCGCCCGCCGAGGGGAGCAGACTGTGAGGCAGACCACTGGGGCGGCAGCCGCCGCCGTCGACCACCGAAGGGACACCGCAGTGAACGACATCCTCGACCTCACCGCCCGCGAGCTGACCGGGGCCCTGCGCCGCCGCGACGTCTCGGCGCGCGAGGCCCTCGACGCCCACCTGGCGCGCATCGAGGCCGTCAACCCGGCGATCAACGCCGTCGTCACGCTGGACGCCGAGCGCGCCGGCGAGGCCGCCGCCGCGGCCGACTCCCTGGCCGTGTCGGGGGCCGAGCTGCCCCCGCTGCACGGGCTGCCGATGACGCACAAGGACACCCACAACGTCGCCGGCATGCGCTCCACCCAGGGCTCGCTGGTGTTCCGCGACTTCGTCCCGAAGCAGGACGACCTCGTGATCGCCCGCCTGCGGGACGCCGGCGTCGTCGCGACCGGCAAGACCAACGTCCCGGAGTTCGGGGCCGGCTCGCACACGTTCAACGAGGTCTTCGGCGCCACCACGAACCCGTACGCGCCCACGCTCTCCGCCGGCGGGTCCTCCGGCGGCGTCGCCGCGGCCATCGCGGCGGGGATCCAGCCGCTGGGGGAGGGCTCGGACATGGGTGGGTCGCTGCGCATCCCGGCGTCGTTCTGCAACGTCGTTGGCTTCCGCCCCTCCTACGGCGTATTGCCGATGCCGTCCCCGGTGAACGCGGGCGCCTGGCTCGGCCGGACCGGGCCGATGGCCCGCACGGTCGACGACGTCGCCCTGTTCATGTCCGCCGTCGCCGGACCGGACCCGCGCGTCGTGCCGCCCGCGCCGGTCACCGGCGCCGACTTCGCGGACCTGCCGGAGCCGGACCTGCGCGGGGTGCGCATCGGCTGGAGCCGCGATTTCGGGCTCGGGATCCCGGTCGAGCCGGAGGTCCTGGAGGTGCTCGAGGCGAAGCTGCGCGTCTTCGAGGAGGCCGGGGCGGTCATCGAGGAGGCGGCCCCCGACCTGCACGGCGCGGACCGCGTGTTCCAGGCCGTGCGGGCCACGGACTTCGCCGCCGGCCTCGGGCCCCTCGTGGCCAAGCACCGCGACCTGATCAAGCCGGAGGTCGTCTGGAACGTCGAGAAGGGCCTGGCCTACACGGCCGAGGAGCTCATCCGCGTCACCGCGGCGCGGACCCGGCTCGACGCCGCCATGCGCGCGTTCTTCGGCCGGTACGACCTGTTCCTCTCCCCGGCGGCCCAGGTGCTGCCGTTCGACGCGACCTGGCGCTACCCGCGCGCCGTGGCGGGCGTCGAGTCGCAGACGTACCTGGACTGGATGCGCTCGGCCTGCGTGCTCTCCGCCGCCGGGGTGCCGGTGCTGGCCCTGCCCGGCGGCTTCACGGACTCCGGGCTGCCGGTCGGGTTCCAGCTCGCGGCCGCGCCCTACAGGGACCCGCAGCTGCTGGCGTGGGCGCGGGCGTTCGAGCAGTGCAACGACGCCGGCCGGCGCCGCCCGGACGAGGCCGGCCTGGCCCACCCGGTCCGGCTGCAGGCCGCCGCCGCGGGGTAGCCGCTCCGGGACATCACCCGGCGATCCGCGCGCGAGGTCACCCATTCAGCGCAAAGTCACCCTTTCAGCGCGAAATCGCCCCCTCGCGACAGATGTCACCGGTAGCAACCCATGACATTGCGCGGAAAGGGTGACGTGGGGAGAGGGGCGGGGCGCCGGGTCGGGCTGGAGCGTCTGGGCGGGGCCAGCGTCGCGGCTTGGACGGGCTCCGCTACGGGGCCGGCAGCAGGTGGCCACCGCGCTTGCGGGCACCGAGGAGCATGGTCGCCTCGATGCCCTGCACGTGGCCGGTCCAGTCGGCCTCGGTCGTGAACCGGTAGAGGGCGTCGCCGTCGCCCAGCGTCACGTCGGCGACGATCTGGTGCTCGCCGGCGACGGCGGCGGCGTACCGGACCTCCGGGCGCGCCGCGAGGGCCCGGCCCACGTGCTCGACCTGCCCGGGCGCCGCCTTGATCCACAGGAGCGCCTCGAGGGGCAGGCCCACCGCGGCGGGCTCGACGATGGTGCGGATCTGCAGCCGGCGTTGGGCCAGGAGCCAGTCGACGCGGCGCCCCGCCGTCGACTCGGACACCCCGGCCCGGCGCGCGATCCACTCCAGCGGCGCGCGGCCGTTCTCCGCCAGGGCCGCGGCGATCCGCTCGTCCTGGGCGGACAGCTCCTCCTCGGCCTCGCGGCCCGGGTGCCGGTCCGCGGTCTGCTCCGTCCGCAGCGCCGCGGCCTCGGCGGCGGTGAGCGTGCCGGCCGTCCAGCCGCGGATGGTGCGGAAGTAGCGCAGGATCGGGTAGCTCACGGCGCGCACGAGCCCGACGGTCGCGGGGATCTCCGTGCTCAGGATGGGCCCGAGCCGCCCGGCGTCGACGACGAGCTCGGCCACGCAGTCCGCGCCGCCGGTCATCAGGTAGCTGAACGTGGTGTCGGGCCGCTGGGCCAGCGTCTCGGCCGCGACCCGGCTCGTCCCGGGGGAGCACTGCAGGCGCAGCAGGGCCGACTCGGCGCGCATCCGCAGGCCGACCACGGCGATCGTGCCGGAGGAGAGCAGCTCCGTGCCCCGCCGCGTGACGGTCCGCTCCGGTTCGCCGAGCGCCGCGGCGATGCGCCGCCACGGGGCCCGGCCGTCGACCTGGAGCGCGGCGACGATTCGGCGCTCGAGCGGGTCCAGGATCCTCACTGTTGCCTTCCCCTCCGCGGGCTCGGAGCCCGCACGTGTGTGCGCTGTGCGTCGGCCCACCGGAGTGCGGGGGCACAGACGACGGCGCGGGGCGGAACCGGCGCCGCCGGTTCCGCCCCCATCATGCCCGAGCCGGCTACAGCAGCCCCGGAAGCACCAGCGTCGCCCAGGCAAGCACTGGCCTAGCCAATAGGACTCTAGATGTCTCTGTCAACCCTCCATCGGGAGTACAGTGGCCCTAACCGAGGGCGCGAAAGGGGAACCCCGTGGCAGGACAGCCGAAGAAGCCGGGACTGGGCCGGGTCGCCCGCCCGCGCCTCTACGAGCAGCTCATGGAGCAGATCCTCGGCTACGTCGAGAACGAGGGCATGGGCCCGGGCGACCGGCTTCCGGCCGAGCGGGAGCTCGCCGAGCAGCTCGGGGTTTCGCGCGCCACGCTGGCGCAGGCGCTCGTGGCCCTCGAGGTCCTGGGCGTGATCGACGTCCAGCACGGGACCGGCGCCGTGCTGGTCCAGCGCCCCAGCGTCGCCGCCGTCCTGCGCGAGCTGCGGGAGCACCACAACCGCCTCCCGGAGATCACGGAGGCCCGCGGCACGCTCGAGGTCAAGCTCGCCGCCCTGGCCGCGGAGCGGCGCACCGACGAGGACCTCGCCCGCATCGACGCCGCCCTCGACGCGATGGCGGGGGAGGTCGCCTCGGGTGACCGGGGGGCGCGCGGCGACGAGATGTTCCACGAGGCGGTCACCGCCGCCGCTCACTCGGGGGTCCTGGCCCAGCTGATGGCGTTCATTGCCGAAATGGTCCTCGAGACGCGCCTCGAGTCGCTGGGACAGCCCGGCCGGCCCGAGAAGTCGCTGGAGTCGCACCGGCGCATCGCCGCGGCCATCCGGGCCGGCGACGCCGGGGCGGCGGGCCGGGCCATGCAGGAGCACATCGACCTGGTCTCCGACGTCGCCCTGCTGAAGTAGCCCCGGCTGCCGCCCGCCGCCGTCCGGAAAGGGGGCGGGGACGGGCTGCCGTTCGCTTCAACCCGTCCCCAACGTCGACGCTAGGGCGTTCGACAGGCGCGGTGAACCACCGCCACGGATGATGTCGGGCACTTCATGGTTCAAGTAGGCTCAGGCGTCGCGCCGGCGGGCGGGCCTCTCCTCCGTCTGGGCCAGGTGCTGGCGCGCATAGTCCCGGAACACCTGCTCGGGGCCGTCGCCGGCGACCGGGAAGCTCCGGCCGAGCTCGTCGGCCAGCCCGGTGAGGGCGCAGGCGAACCGGGCCCCGGCGGTGCGCAGCGCATCGTCCTCCGCGGCGAGCGCCCGGTCCCTCAGCTCCAGGGCGACCGGCAACTGCCGGGCCAGCGACATGTCGGGGCCGGGGTCGCGGAAGTAGAACGTCTCGGGGTTGTGGACCAGGGCCACGGTGGCCTCGGCGACCTGGCCGGTGAGCGCGTCCAGTGCCCGTGGCCCGGTCCCCTCCGGGTCGCCGCGCATCGCCCCCGGGAAACCGGTGTGCCCCAGCCAGGCGAGCCGGAGGGCCAGGGAGCGGCGCCGCGACAGCGCCGGGTAGACCTGCGTGAACCACGACAGCGCCGCCGTCAGCAGGGCGAATCCTGCCAGCGCCTCGAACGGAGCCAGCACGCGGAGCCAGGGCACGGTGGGCACCACATCGCCCAGCCCCAGGGTCGTCAGATTCATGACGGAGATGTACAGGGCCTCGGCGGCCGGGTGGTACCGGGACGGGTCCACGCCGCTGGCGTACGCGAACCCGTGGGGCACGTGCGGCAGGTAGAGCAGGCCCCAGCCGATGGCCTGGGACGCCACCCACCCCACGACGACGACGCCCATCGCCCCCGGGCCGGCGAGCACGCCGACCCGGTGCGACGCGGCCCGGGAGACCCGCCAGAGCCCGCGGAACAGCAGCCGCGTGGCCGTCCCGCGGCCCTGCGGGTGCATGATCGTGCGGAACATGTCGTACCAGCCGGCGACCACCAGGGCGGCGCCGGCCAGCGTGGTGGCGACATCCATCGAGGGCTAGGACGCCCCGCTGCGGTGCCGGAGCGTGGCGACGAACGCGGCGGCGCCGGAAGCGAGCAGGGCCGCCCACGCGACCTTCTCCCCGGCGGGCACGGCCGGCTGGTCCGCGAACGTCTGCCCCGCGGCCTCCCGGCGCAGCCGCTCCCCGCTGACGATGTCGTCCTCGAGCTTCTCCTGCTGCTTGACGCTCTGCTTGGTGCCGCGGGGCGGCAGCTGCAGCGTCTCCTCGGCGGCGATGCCGGCCTGCAGCTGGCGGGCCCGCTCCAGCTCGGCGTCGATCTCGGCGCCGAACAGCAGCGCGTTGTTCGCGATCCAGATCCACAGCAGCAGCACGATGACGCCACCGATGGAGCCGTAGGTCGCGTTGTAGTTGCCGAAGTTGGACACGTAGAAGAAGAAGCCGACGGTGGCCAGCGCCAGCACCAGCAGGGCGATCGTCGCGCCGATGCTCAGCCAGCGGAACTTGGGCTGCCGCACGTTCGGCGTGAAGTGGTACAGGACCGCGACCATGACGATGGCCAGCAGCACGAGCGCCGGCCACTTCGCGATGTTCCAGACCATGAGCGCGGTCTCGCCGAGGCCGATCGCGTTGCCGATCGCGGTCGCCACCGGCCCGGACAGCACCAGGATGCCTATGCCGACGACGGCCAGCAGCACCATGCACAGGGTGATCAGCAGCATGGCGGGCCGCAGCTTCCACATGGGCCGGCCCTCGTCCACCTCGAAGACCTTGTTCAGCGCCCGCCCGAACGCCCCGACGTACCCCGAGGCGGACCAGAGGGCGCCGAGCAGGCCGGCGAAGAACGCGAGCCCCGCGCCGCCGCCGGAGGCGAGCGACTGGATGGGCTGGCGGACGGTGTCGGCGGCGTTGCCGGGCGCCATGTCCTGGATCATCGTGACCATGAACTCGGTCGTCGTCTCCGCCTGCCCGACGACGCCCAGCAGCGAGACCAGGGCCAGCAGCCCCGGGAAGATCGACAGGATCGAGAAGTAGGTCAGGGCCGCCGCCAGGTCGGTGCACCCGTCGCGGGAGTACTCCCGCAGCGCGCGGCCGACCGCGTACTTCCACGTCGGTTTGTGCAGGTCCGTGGGGTCCTCCGGCTTGTGCGGCGCGTCCTGGTGCGGGGCGTCCGCCTTGCGCGACGCCGCGTGCGGGGCGCGCACTTGCGTGCTGGACATCGTCTGGCCTCCCGTCGGGTGGTGCTCGAACTGGTCCTGCGGCCACGCTAGCCCAGCCGGCGGCGATCCGGCACCCATGTGGGCGGGCTGACTGGCGCTTTTGCGGACGACGGCGGCGCCCGGTTCCGGACACGACGGGGGCCACGCCCCCTGCAGGCGCGGCCCCCTGTCGTGTCCCGCGGCGGCTACGACCCGCGGGAGTCCCTGACCTCCGTCGCGGCGTCCTGCGCAGTGCCGCGGACGTCCTCGGCATGGGAGCGCGCGTCGTCGCGGACGTGCTCGGCCGCGCCGCTCGCGGAGTCCCGGACGTTCTCGGCGGCCGCTCGGGCGGGCTCCTTGAGGTCCTCGGCCACCTGCCTGCCGACCTCCTTGGCCTCCTCGGTGAGCGGCTCGGCCTGCTCCTTGAGCCGCTCGGCGGCCTCCCGCTCCTTCTGCGTCGGCGGCAGGAGGCCCGCGGCGAGCAGTCCGGCGCCGAACGCGATGACGCCGGCGGCCAGCGGGTTCCCGCGGGTCTGCCCGGCCACCTTGTGCGGCGCGTCGTGGACCGCGGACCCGGCGTCGTGCATGGCCCCGCGCGCGCCGGACCCGGCGTCGTGCATGGCGTGGCGGGCGCCGCCCGCCGCGTCGCCGGCGGAGCCCATGACGGACTCCTTGGCGTGGCGCAGCTTGTCCTTGGCCCGCTCGGTCTGGCGGTGCGCCACCCGCGAGGGGCTGGTGCGGTCCGCGAGCGCGTCGACGTCGCGGCCCAGGGCCGTCTGCGTGCGCTCGATCTCGGCGCGGATCTCTTCGGGGGACTGGCTCATGGCGTCTCCTCACCTGGCTTCATGGTCGGGGGAATGTCCTTGACGGTCGCGGCGGTGCGCGGCATCCCGCGCACGGACTCCAGCCGCTTCTTGCCCAGCAGGGCCAACACGGCGGCGACGACGGCCCACACCACGGCGACGATCACGGCCGCCCAGCCCAGGTGCATCGCCGTGCCGAGCGCCCACATCAGGGCCATGGACAGGAACAGCAGTACGAAGCCGCCGGCGACGGCCGCGCCGGTCAGCATCCCGGCGCCCTGGCCGCCGCGGGAGGCGGATTCCTTCAGCTCCGCCTTCGCCAGCGAGACCTCCTGCCGCATGAGCAGGGAGAAGTCGCTGGTCAGCTGGCTGAACAGGTCGCCGATGCTGCGGTCCTGGGTCGCGCCGTACGGCGATCCCGGGGCCGGTTCCGACGGGGGGGTCAGGTGTTCGGGCTCCGCCCGGTGCGTCATGTCGGGGTCGTTGCTCGTGGTCATGGCGTCGTGAACCCCTCCCGTCCGGCGTCGGTGCGCGGCGGCGTGCCGGGCGCGATGGTCGGCTCGGAGCCGTACGGGTCGCTGGTCGGCACGGCGCCGGCCGCTCCCGAGGTCCCGCCGACGGCGCCGGCTCCCTCCGTGCCGCGCAGCCCGGAGGCCGTGCCGCCCACGCCGCCGGACCCCGTGGTGCCCGTGTAGCCCGAGTCGGTCCCGCCGACGCCGCCCGCGGCCCCGGTGCCCGCCGCGGTGCGCGGCGGGAGGTCGGGAGTCCGCCCCGCGTCGCGCGGCATGCCGGCCGTGTCCGTGCCGGAGGCATGGTCCTGCTTCCGCTCGTTCGGGTCCTGCGCCAGGTTGCGGGTCAGGCGGCCGGCGATCAGGCCCGCGCCGGCCGCGATGGCCAGGAAGGTGCCGGGACGCCGGCGGGCGAAGTGCCGGACGTCCTCGAGCATCGTGCCCGGGTCGCGGTTCTCCAGCCAGCTGGCGGCGGATCCGGCGCGGTCGGCGGCCTGCTGGACCAGCGACGACGCCGCGCCCTGGCCCGAGCCCTCGCCGCGGAGCATCGCCTGCAGCTCATCGGCGACGCCGCGCAGGCCCTCGGCCACGCGCTGCTGCTGGGTGCCGGCCTGGTCGCGCAGTTCCGAGCCGACCGTGTCCGCGAGGTTGCGGGCCTGGTCCTTGGCCTCGTGGGCGACGTTGCGGGCCTCGTCGCGGGCCGTCTGCGCGGTCTCGCGCGCCGCGGTCTTCGACTCGTCGGCGACGTTGCGGGCCTGGTCCTTCGCGACGTCGGCCGTGCCGGGGGACCCGGCGCCGGTTCCCGCGCCGGCCGGTGCGGGCGGCGGCGGGTCGACCTGCGCGCTGCCGCCGGCCGCCGCCGTCGGGCCGCTCTCGGGAGAGCCGCCGGGAAGCGGGCCGGAGCCCTGGCTGACGTGCTGCCCCGTTCCCGGGCCGGTCTGCGGGGGAGTGCGCGGGGCGGCGGGCACGGCGCCGGAGGTGCCGGCGATGGTCGCCCCGGGGGCCGGGGGTGGCGGAGTGCCCGGTCCGGCGGCCGGGGACGCCCCGTCCGTGCCGGGCGTCGGGGCCGCGCCGGGGGAGCCGGCGGTGTCGGGGTCGAAGCCCGATCCGGAACCCTGCGGTGCCCGCCCCGTGGCCGTGACTCCTCCGGCGGCGCCGGAGCCGCTCTCGTAGCCCGGGTGGGGCGAGACGGGGTTCTCCGGCGTCGGGATCGGCGTAGTGGTCGGGTCCTGGTCCTCTGGATGGTGGGAGGTCATGGTTCCTCGCTTCCGTGGGTCACCGCCGCCGGTGCCCTCCGGGCATGCCGAACGCGCCCCGCGGCGGGGTTGAGCGGATGGACGGCTCAGGGCCGGTGTTGCGCTTCCAAGACTCACCTCCGGTGCCCGCCGGGTGTCCGCCCGTGGCTCGGGCGCCCGCCGGTGGGCGGATTCTTCCGTGTGGTGCGTTGTCTGCGGTGGCCGGCCGGACCACCGTGCGCTTCACAGTAGGAAGCGCCGTGGGGGTTGTCCACGGTTGCCGGAATGGGGGTGCGGGCGTGTCAAAGGCCCGGCCGTCGGGCCGGGCCGGGAGGGTTCGGGGCGCGTGGGGCGGGCGCGGGGAGGCGCGGTCCGCCGCCGTCGCCCGGGGCGCGACGGCGGGGCCCGGGTGCGCCGGGAGTGCGTTGCTCCGCGCCGCCGGGACGCGGGCAGCGAGGCCGGGGCCGCGGTGCCCGCGTCGGGACCGCGCGGACTATCCGGGGAAGGGCACGTTGGGGACGTCCGGGCGGCCGTCGTGGTCGCTGTCCCCGTAGGCCCGCATGGCCAGGCGTTCGGCCTTGGACTCGTCCCCGTGGACCGGCACGTACCCCTCGACGAAGTTCTTCTCGTGTTCGGGCTGCGTGCTGGCCTCGTGGCGGCCGACCGGCTGGTGCTTGCGGAAGATGGACATGGCTCGCTCCTTTCCGGGTCCGTACGGGATCCCCGGTGACGGGGAGCCACCGTGCGGTACCTCCACGGTACGCCCGCCGGACCCGGAAAACGAGGGGTGTCCGCCCCTACCGCGGCACGCCGGCGGCCAGGAGTTCGTCGAGGCGCTCGTAGCCCTCGGACATGCCGTACTCCATGCCGGAGGACGCCATGCCGTCGCGGGCCTCCTGGGAGGGGTAGATGCTGTGCCCGCGCAGCCGGCACCGGCCGTCGCCGAGGTCCTCGAAGTGGAGGTACTCGAGGGAGACGACGTCGGGGTAGCCGCCGAACTCGAACGTCTGCAGGATGAACTCGTTCTCGCGGACCGTGTGGAAGATGCCGTGGAAACGGTAGGTCTCCCCGTCCGGGCCGACGTGGTCGAAGGCCCAGGACCCTCCGGTGACCAGGTCGTAGTGGTCCATGTCGATCCGGTACTGGCGGGGGCCGAGCCACCGGGCGACCAGCAGGGGGTCGCGGTGGGCCTCGAAGACCGCCTCGACCGGGAAGTCGAACTCGCGGGTGAAGTCGATGAAGGGAACGCCCTCCGGAACGGAGAGGTCCAGTGCGTTGCTCATGGCTGTTCCTTGGCGTCGCGGCCGGGCCGGCCTGACGGTCTGGGGGTGCCGGCGGCCTGTTCGGCGAGGACCGCGTCGAGGTCCCGGAACCGGCCCTCCAGGGCCATCCGGTACCCGTCGATCCAACCGGTCAGGGCCTCGAGGGCCACCGGGTTCAGGTGCACGGGCCGGCGCTGGGCGTCGCGGGTGCGGGTGACCAGCCCCGCGTGCTCCAGCACCTGGATGTGCTTCGAGACCGCCTGCTTGGAGATCTCGAACGGTTCGGCGAGCTCGTTGACGGTGGCGGGACCGCGGCTGAGCCGGGCGACGATCGTTCGCCGCACCGGATCCGCCAGGGCCATGAAGGCCCGGTCCAGAGTGCCCTCGTCCATTGGTCAACTCACCTCTTGATCAACCTTACGGTTGATTACAGGATGCGCCCGTCGGAGGGAGGTGTCAAGACCCCCCTACAGCGCGCGGGCCAGCACCCGCAGCAGGTCCTTGGCGCGGGTGTCCACGTCCTCGGACAGCATCTCGTTGGTCAGGAACGAGAAGCCGACGCCCGGGCCGGGCCAGGCGCCGTGCAGGCCGCCGCCCGCCCCCGAGTGCCCGAACGCCGGTGCCACGGGCCCGTAGGTCCCGAGCGGGTCGGCCAATTCGAAACCCAGGCCAAAGCGCAGCGGCCTGTCGTTGACGGCGTCGACGCCCTCGGACCACGTGCTGGTTGCCCGTTCGAGCGTCGGGGCCGAGACGGGGGAGGTGCCGGGGTCCACCAGATGCGAGTACAGCTTCGCCATCGCGTCCGCCGTGCCGATGGCTCCGCCGGCGGCATTGCCGGCCCGGCGCATCGCCACGGAGTTGAAGGGGTTCCGGGCGCCCGTGAGCGAGTCCCCGTACATGCGGTCCACGATGCGCCGCCGCTCCGGATCGGTGAGGAACGTGCTGATCCGGTAGTCCTCCGACTTGCCGATGGTGGCGACGCGGGCATCCAGCTCCTCCGGCAGCCCCAGGTGTAGATCGAGCCCGAGCGGACGCGCGAGCAGTTCCCCGACGAGTCGGCCGGCCGGCGAGCCGGTGGCCCGCCGGATGATCTCCGCGATCAGCGTGCCGTAGGTGAGCGCGTGGTAGGCGACCCGGCTGCCGGGCGTCCACAGCGCCGGCTGGGCGGCCAGAACGGCGGCCGCCCGTTCCGGCTCGGTCCGGGCGTCGAATTCCGGCGCCGGATCCAGGTACAGGAGCCCGGCCGTGTGGCTGAGGACGTGGGCGACCGTGACGGACCCCTTGCCCGACGCCGCGAACTCCGGCCAGTAGGCGGCCACCGGGGCCTCCGCGTCGAGTTCGCCCCGGTCCACTAGCACCGCGGCGAGGGCGGCGACGACGCCCTTCGTGCCTGAGAAGAGGACGGCCAGGGTGTCCGGCCCCCAATCCTCCGCCGGCCCGAGGCCAGGGGCGGGCTCGTCCCCGGAACGGACGGTCCGCCCACCGTAGAGCCGCGCCAGCGGGCGGCCGGCGCGGTAGACGCAGAACGCCATCCCGCCCCGGCCGGCCCGGCAGTGCGCGTCGAAGACCTCCGCGAGGGCGTCGAAGCCCGCCGCGTCCAATCCGTCGTTGAGGGCGGTCGTCGTGCCGGTGGCGGCCATGGTCGGTTCCTTCCTAGGGCGGGCGTCGAGGGGCGGTCTAGAACGTGGGCACGTTGGCCAGCAGCTCGCGCGTGTAGTCGTGCCGGGGATGCTCCAGGACCTCGTCGGTGGGCCCGTGGTCCACGAGCCGGCCGCACTGCAGGATGGCCAGGCGCTGGGAGATGTGACGGGCCAGGGCGATGTTGTGCGTCACGAACAGCATGGCCATGCCCGTCTCCACCTGAAGGGAGCGCAGCAGGTCGAGGATCGAGGCTTGTACGGACACGTCCAGCGCGGAGGTGACCTCGTCGCAGACCAGCAGCGACGGCGCGTTGACGAGCGCGCGGGCAATGGCGGCGCGCTGGCGCTCGCCGCCGGAGAGGTCCCGCGGCCGGCGGTCCAGGTACACGGAGCCGAGGCGCACGTGGTCGAGCGCCTCGAGCACCTTGGCCCGGCGCTCCCGCTTGGAGAGGCCGCCGACCATCTGCAGGGGCACCTCGACGGACTCGCAGATGGTGCGGCGCGGGTTCAGCGACGAGAACGGGGACTGGAACACGTACTGGATCCGCCGCCGCTGTTCCGCGGTCCGCCGACGCGTCGAGCGCGCCAGCTCGACTCCGTCGAGGGAGACGCTGCCGCTGTAGTCGTCGTTGAGGCCCGCGATGCACCGGGACAGGGTCGTCTTGCCGGACCCGGACTCGCCGAGCAGCATCAGCGACTCGCCCTCGGGCAGCTCCAGGTCGATGCCGTCCAGCACCCGGTTCGGCCCGTAGGCCAGCCGCAGACCGGTCACTCGGATCAGGGGCATGGGGGAGGGGGCGGACGGCGCCGGGGATTCGGCGGTCTGCAGGCGCACGGCGTCGTCGTTGGCCTCCACGGCGGCCATCTCGCCGGTGACGGCCGCCACCTCCCCGATGCGCCGCCTGCCCGCGAGATCCGGCACCGCGGCGAGCAGGCGCTGGGTGTACGGGTGGCGGGGCCGGTAAAGCACCTCGGAGGTGGGGCCGTCCTCGACGACCTCACCGTGGAGCATGACGGCGACCTCGTCGGCCACGGCCGCGACGACAGCGAGATCGTGGGTGATGTAGAGGCCGGCGACGGCGTGGCGCTCCGCCATCTCGTCGATGGTCCGCAGCACCAGCGCCTGGGTGGTGACGTCCAGGCCGGTCGTCGGTTCGTCCAGAACCATGACGGCCGGCCGGCACGCGAACGCCATGGCGATGCCGACGCGCTGCTGCTGCCCGCCGGAGAGCTGGTGGGGGTAGCGGCGCTGGTAGGCGGCGTCGCCGGGCAGGCCGACCTCGGCCAGGACCTCCTCCGTGCGGGCGCGGCGCTCGGCCTCGGAGGCCCCGTACCGGTGCACGCGCAGCGTCTCGAGGATCTGTTCGCCGATCCGCATGGCCGGATTCAGCGACAGCGCCGGGTCCTGCGGCACGTAGGAGATGGTTCCGCCGCGCAGCCGGCGGCGCTCGGGCTCCGGCCGGCCCAGCACGTCGGCCCCGTCGCCGAGGCGCACCGTCCCTCCGGTGTGGGCCAGGCCGGCCCGGAAGTGGCCGAGGCAGGCGAGCCCCGCCGTCGTCTTCCCGGACCCGGACTCGCCGACGAGGGCCAGGATGCGCCCGGGGCGCAGCTCGAAGCCGACGCCGTGGAGGATCTCGTCGCCTCCGGAGGTTGCGACGCGCAGCCCCTCGGCACGCAGGGCCGCCGTGGTCGTCTCGAGGGTGGTCGGTGCACTCATGTCAGGCTCCCGGGTTCAGGTGGGCAGAGGCGCGGGCCAGCGAGTCGGTGATCAGGTTGGTGCCCACCGTCAGGACGGCAATGGCGAGCACCGGCAGGATCACGCCCCACGGCTGGACCACCAGCGCGATGCGGTTTTCGTTGATCATCAGGCCCCAGTCGGCGTTCGGCGGCTGCATGCCGAGCCCCAGGAAGGACAGGGACGCCACGGCGCCGATGGAGTAGGTCATGCGCAGGCCGAGTTCGACCATGAGCGGTCCGGTGATGTTCGGCAGCACGTCTTGGGCCAGGATCCGCCACCGCGGCACCGCGTACATCTCCGCGGCCCGGACGAAGTCCTCTGTGATCACGGCAGCAGTGGCGGAGCGGGTCACACGGGCGACGCGGGGCGCGTGGGTGATGCCGATGACCGTGACCAGCACCCAGCCCTGCGGGCCGAGGACCGTGATCGCGAGCAGCGCGAACACAAGCTGCGGCAGGGCCAGTAGGACGTCGTTGCCGCGCATGATGAGGCTGTCCACCCGGCCGCCCGAATACGCGGCGACCATGCCGGTCGCAGCGCCGAGCACGAGGCCCAGCAGCGTGGCCAGGCCCGCATAGGCGAGCAGCCGCAGCCCGCCGTCGAGGAACCTGGAGAGCACGTCCCGCCCGAGGTTGTCGGTGCCGAACGGGCCGTCGCCCTGGAACGGGCGCCCCGAGAACTCGGTGGGGCCGTAGCCGGTGGCCCACGGCAGCAGCAGCGGGCCGAACAGGGCCACGGCGACGACGGCGCCGGTCAGCGCGAGGCCGACTTTCGCCTGGCGCTGCGCCCACAGCCGCCTCAGGATCCCGGGCGGGGCTTCGACCTCCGCCGCGACGTTCTGGGGTGAATCGATGGCGCTCACCGGGCCTCCTTCGTCCGCAGCTTCGGGTTGGTCAGGATGCCCACGAGGTCCGCGAGCAGGTTCACGACGATGTAGACGGCGGCGACGAGGATCGCCAGCGCCTGCACTACCTGGACGTCGCGGTTCTCCACGGCGTCCACGAGCGCCTGTCCGATGCCGGGGTAGCGGAAGAGGAACTCGATGACCACGACGCCGCCGGCCATCCAGGCGAGCTGGATCGCGACGACCTGGGCGACCGGGGACAGGGCGTGCGGCAGGGCGTGGCGCAGGATGACCTGCCGCTCGGGCACTCCCTTGAGCCGGGCCATCTCGACGTAGCCGGAGTCCAGGACCTCCCCGAGCGTCGCGCGCATCATCCGCACGATGTATGGGGTGACCACCAGGACCATGGTGGCGACGGGCAGGACCAGTTGGGAGGGGTGCTCCCAAACGGCCTCTCCGGGCGGGGCCATGGTCACGGAAGGCAGGAGCTTGAAAACGCTCGTGGACAGCAGGGCCACGAGGGCGATCCCGATGACGAACTCGGGCAGGGCTGCCAGGACCAGCGACCCGCCCGTGGCCACGTGGTCCCCGGCCCGCCCGCGGCGCAGCGCCGAGTACGTGCCGATCCCGATCCCGAGGGGGATCGCGATGGCGGCGGAGGCCAGCATGAGCACCAGCGAGGCGCCGATGCGATCGCCGAGCAGGGCCGCGACGGGCCCGCCGCTGGCGGCGGAGAACCCGAAGTCACCGCCGAGCATGCCGCCGAGCCAGGAGACGTACTGGACGACGACGGGGTCGTTGAGCTTCATCTGCTCCCGCAGGGCGGCGAGCCGCTCCGGGGTCGCCTGTTGACCGAGGATGGCCTGGGCGGGGTCGCCGGGCAGCAGCAGCGTGGCCACGAAAACCATGACCGAGACGACGAGCAGGATCAGGACACTGACGAGCAGGCGCTTAAGCACCATCCGGGCGATCACGCGGCCACCTCCATCCAGGCGCGGCGGAACTCGAAGCCGGACAGGGGCAGCCCCGTCCGGTTGGGCCCCAGGCCCCCGACGTAGAGCTGGTACGCATCGGCCTGGTTCGGGAAGCCCCAGATGATGTAGCCTCCCCGCTCGTACTCGATCCGTTGGGCCGCGGCGATGAGCCGGTTGCGTTCGGCCTCGTCCACGGTTCCCTTGGCGCGCTCGACGAGCTCGATGAACTCCGGGTCGGCCCAGTGGGTCTCGTTGAACGGGGAGGTGGGCAGGGAGCCGTTGGCGGTCTGGGGCAGGAAGTTGCGGGTGTACCAGAAGTCCTGGGCGAAGTCCCACTGCAGGTAGTTGTCGCCGAAGAACGTGGTGGTATCCACTTGGCGGATGCTCACGCGGATCCCGGCCGCCTTGGCCTGCTGGGCGTACACCTGCGCCGCCTCGACGGCGCCGGCCTGGATCGGCGCGGTGACGAGTTCGACGTCGATCCCGTCCGGGTGGCCCGCCTCCGCGAGCAGGCGCCGCGCCGCGGCGACATCCCGGGTCCGTTGCGGCAGGTCCGCGGCGTGGCCCGGGTCGAAGGGGGCGTAGAGGTCGTTGCCGACGGCGCCGTGCCCGGAGAGAACCTGCTCGATCATCTGCTGCCGGTCCACGACCAGGCGCATGGCCTGGCGGACGCGCACGTCGTCGAAGGGGGCCCGGTCCACCCGCATGGTGAAGGGCAGCCACATGCCGGTCTCCGAGTTGTTGATGCCGATCCGCGGATCCGCCTCCACGACCTCGAGCAGCGCCAGTGGAACCTGGCCCACCGCGTCGACCTGGCTCGAGAGCAGGGCGTTGAGCAGGGCGTCGTTGTCGCTGAAATTCAGGATCTCGAGCCCGTCCAGATGCGGCTCGCCGGGCCGCCAGTAGTGCTCGTTCGCCGTGAACACACTCCGGCGGCCAGGGGAGAAGGACGAGGCCTTGAACGGCCCGGTGCCGACCGGGCTGGCCGGGTCGTAGTCGGCCGGCACGATGCCTAGGGCGTACTGCCCCAGCGAGTCGTCGAACGTCGCCCACGGCTGGGAGAGCCGGAACTCGACGGCGTGCGCTCCGGCGACGCGGACGGAATCCAGAATCGCTAGGGAGGCCGCGCCCGACTTGGGGTCGTCCGGGTTCGTGACCCTTTCGAACGTCGCCTTGACGTCCTCCGGCCGTAGTGGCCGCCCGTCGTGGAAGCGGACCCCCTCGCGCAGCGTGACCCTCCATATTGTGGCGTCCGCGTTGGGCTCGGCCTTCAGACCGAGGAGCGGCTGCAGATCGTAGTTCTCGTCACGGTAGAACAGCGCCTCGTACAGGTTCACGACGCGCGCAATGTCCGTCGTCGCGACCGGCGCGTGGGCGTCGAGCGTGTCGGAGGCCCCGCCGCCGGTCAGCCCGACGCGGAGCGTCCCGCCGGCGCGGGGGACAGTGCCTGCGGTGGCCAGGGCGGTGCCCCCGGCCGGGCCGCAGGCGGTGGCCAGCAGTCCGACGCCGGCGGCGAGCGAGGCACCCAGCAGGGTGCGGCGGGCGATCGGGCGGCCGGGGTCCGGCCGGTGGGTCCAGGGTGGTGTCGGGTTCACGGCTCTTCCTTGCGACGGCGGAACGGGTCAGAGGCTGGTGCGGCGGCCGCTCCAATCCGGGGGGTGGGCCACGAGGCGGGCAGCAGCTTCAGCCACGGGGCCGGGCAGGGACGTGGTCCGCCCGGTGTTCTGGTCCACGTGCAGGCCCAGGATTTCCTCGGTGGCGATGAGCGCGCCGTCCGAATGCATCTCGTGGGCGAGGTGGAGCTTCTTGCCCGCCGCACCCACGACCTCGGTGGTGACGGCCAGCGGCGCATCGAGCCCCACCTCGCGCAGGTAGCGCACGTGTGCCTCCACTGTGTAGAGCGAGCAGCCGGTGCGGGCGCGGTAGTCCGCGCCCATCCCGAGGGCGTCCATCGCGGCGTCCGTGGCGTACCCGAAGACGAGCACGTAGAACGCCTCCGAGAGGTGCCCGTTGTAGTCGATCCACTCGGGCCGGACGCGGCAGGAGTACGTCGAGGCGCTCATGCCGCCCCCGGGCCCGGGGCGCCGCCGTCGTCGGCGTCGCCGCCCCCCGCGCCCGCCGGGGCGGGCACGGGGCCGGCCACCGGCTCCTGCGCGGCGCGCTGGGCGGCGATGAGCTTGCGGATCGCGATGATGGACGCGTCCCGGGCCTTGACGAGGTCGGGAACGGTACGGCCCGCCGCCTCGTCGTCGCAGCCCTCGATGACTGCTTGGCGCAGGTCCGGCGTCAGCTCGGGCGCCTGCAGGCGAGTCCAGGGCGACTTCAGGGATGGGCCGAAGTGGTCGAGCATGTGCGCCATGCCGCCCTCGCCGCCGGCCAGGTGGAATGTGAGCATGGGGCCCTGAAGCGGCCAGCGCAGGCCCGGGCCGTCCGTGATGGCCCGGTCGATCTGCTCGACCGTGGCCTCGCCCTGTTCGACCATGTGCAGGGCCTCGCGCCACAGGGCCTCCTGCAGCCGGTTGGCGATGAAGCCCGGGACCTCGCGGTCCATGCGGATCACGGACTTGCCGATCCGGTCGTACCACTCGGCGGCCCACTCCGTGGCGGCCGGGACCGTGTGCTCCCCGCCCACGACCTCCACGAGGGGGATCAGGTACGGCGGGTTGAAAGGGTGCCCGACGACGAGCCGGGACGGGTCCGCGGCCAAGGTGGCCATCTCCGTCATCCCGTAGCCGGACGTGGAGGAGGCGATGACGACGTCGTCGTCGGCCGCGGCCGCGATGTCCGCCAGCAGCCGGCGCTTGAGGTCCAGGACCTCAGGCGCGGACTCCTGGACGAACCCGGCGCCCTCGAGCGCTTCGGCCAGATCGGTGTGGACGGTCCATGCGGCGGGGTTGGCGCCGTCGGCCAGCCCGAGCTCGGCCAGCGCCGGCCACGCGGCGTCGATGAGGCGGGACAGACGGTCCGGCGCGTCGGGGCTCGGGTCCCACACGCGGACGGTGTAGCCCTGGGCCAGGAAATAGGCGACCCAGCCGCCGCCGATGGTTCCGGCGCCGACGCAAGCGACCGTGTCGATGGAGTCGAGGGAGCGCAGCTTCACAGCGCCCCCCGTCCGGCCGGCATCGCGGCGTGCTGCCCGAGGCCGAGGATCTCGCGGGCCTCGTCCGGGGTGGCGACGGCGGAGCCCAGGTCCTGCACGATGGCCACCGCCCGTTCGGTCAGCTGCGCGTTCGTGGCCTTCACGCCCTTGGCCAGATAGAGGTTGTCCTCGAGCCCGACGCGCACGTGCCCGCCGAGCAGGACGGACTGCGCGACCCACGGCAGCTGGTGGCGGCCGATCGCGAACGACGTCCACTGCGCGCCGTCCGGGAGCAGGTTCACCATCGCCTGCAGCAGCCCGGCATCGACCGGCGCGCCATAGGGGATGCCCATGCACAGCTGGTAGAGCGGCGGCGGGTCCAGCAGCCCCTCGGCGACCATGGTGTTCGCGAACCAGAGGTTGCCGGTGTCGAAGATCTCGAGCTCGGGCTTGACCCCGAGCTCCCTGATCCGGGCGGCGCCCTCGCGCATCATGTCCGGCGTGCTGATGTACAGCTGGCTGCCCTCGCCGAAGTTGAGGCTGCCGCAGTCCAAGGTGCAGATCTCCGGCCGCAGCTCCTCGACGTGGACCAGGCGTTCGGCCTGGGGGACCAGGTCCGTGCCCTCCAGGTGCGTGGTCGGGTCCTGGGGGTCGATGAACAGGTCCCCGCCCATCCCTGCCGTGAGGTTGATGATCGGGTCGACGTCGGACTCGCGGATGATGCGCACGACCTCGCGGTAGTACGCGGTCTCGCGCGACCCCTGCCCGGTGCGCGGGTCGCGGACGTGGATATGGACGGCGGAGGCCCCGGCGCGGGCCGCCGCGATCGCGTCGGCGGCGATCTCCTCGGGCGCGACGGGGACGTGCTGGCTCTTGGCAGTGGTGTCCCCGGCCCCGGTGAGGGCACAGGTGACGATGACCTTGCGGTTCATGCTCGACTCCCTGGGTTGACGATGTTGCGGTCGATGAAACTTTCGAGGTGCCAATACATCTGATCGGCAGTCAGTAGTCCGGTGAGCACCTTGATGCCGAGCCCGTCCATCAGGGCCGTCAAGTCCTGGGCGAGCTCGTCGGCGGGTGTATCCCGGATGGCGCCGGCGGCCTGACCGTCGGCGACGATGGAGCGGACGGTCTCCTGCCAGCGCCGGTAGCCCTCGGCGTGGTTGCCGCGCCCGTCGGCGTCGACGGCGACCTCGGCCCACGTCTGCAGCCAGATCGACCACTCGGCCCGGCCGGCAGCGGTGGAGGGAAGCTGAAGGCGCAGCAGTCGCTTGAGCCGCGCGACGGGGTCGGCGATGGTGTGCAGCTCGGTGATCTGGCGGTCGAAGGCCAGCTTGATGGAGAAGCGCAGGGCCTCGCCGAAGATCTCCCGCTTCGTGGCGAAGTAGTAGTGGACGGCCGCGTTGGAGAGGCCCGCCTCCCGCGCGATGTCGGCGATCCGGACGTTGGCGTAGCCCTTCTCCGCGAACAGCCACCACGCCTTCTCGACGATCGTCCGACGGCGTAGCGCCTGATCCGACGGTTCCCCGGTCCGCAGGGGCAGTGACTCCGGCGGCGGGGCCTTCGAGGCGCCCGCTCCGGCGTCGGAGCCGGTCAGGAGCCAGTTCGCGGTGACCCCGGTGACGGTCGCAAGCCGCGTTAGCTCCTCGGGCCCAAAGCGTCGCGTGCCCTTGAGGGCCTTGGACAACTTGGTCTCGTCCAGCCCGATTTGGCGGGCGACCTCGCGCTGGGCGAGGCCGGAGCCGCGGACGGCGTTCCGGGCGCGCTCGGCCAATTCGGCGGCATTGACTCCTGGGCTGACCATGCGGACGACCCTAAGCGAGGACTTGCGCTCATCGCAAGCCCTTCTAACTAAAAATCAGACTCGGGTTGCGATTTTGTGATCTGGCGCACTATCGTTTCCGGGGTGGCCTCAGCGCCACTCACCTCCGGCGCCTCCGCTCGCGCTCGCACGCCTCGATCACGCGGCGCGCCTCCGACGAGCGCAGGGTCGAGAGGTCCTTCAGGGGCCTGCCCAGCATCCCGCCGATCGCCGCGAGCACCTGCCCCGGGGACCCGAGCGAGAAGACCCGCAACTCCACGAGCATGCGCCGCTTCTCGGCCATCGTCGCCAGGTACATCGGCCGCCGCAGCGGCCGGAGCGTCTCCATGAGTTCCCACTGGTCCGTCATGTTTCCCACCTCCGGATGCGGGAGGGCGCCGTTGCCCTCCGCCACCAGTGGACCAAGCGGGTGTGACGGATTGGACCGGACGAAGGCCCGGAAGCCTAGCGCGCGATCGCCTGCCCCTGCAGCCCGCGCGCGTTCGCGGCCGCCCGCACGAACGGCTCCGGCCCGTGCCCGGACACCGCCGTCGTCCGCCCCAGCGTCCAGTCCTCCGCCCGCCGCACCAGGTGGCCCCGCGCCTGCAACGCCGCGAGCACGTCCGCGCCGAGCCGGGGTTCGGCCACCACGACCCGCGGCTCCATCCCGCGCGGGGCGAACGACTCGTGCAGGTGCAGGTGGTGGAACATCGGCTCGTCCATGGCCCACTGCAGGTCTGCCTGCCGCCGGCCGGACACCCCGTCGGCGGCCGGCCCGTGCACTACGGACAGGAACCACGCCAGCGTCCACTGGTCCTGCTGGTCCCCACCGGGCGTGCCGAACGCCAGCCGGGTGCCGTCGTCGTGCACCGCCAGCGACGGCGAGAGCGTGGTGCGGGGCCGCGCACCCGGGCGCAGCGACGTCGGCAGCCCCTCCTGCAGCCAGAACATCTGCGCGCGCGTGCCCAGGCAGAACCCGAGCGCGGGGATCGCCGGCGAGCTCTGCAGCCACCCGCCCGACGGCGTCGCCGACACTGTCAGCCCCGACGCGTCGGTCACGTCCAGGTGGCACGTGTCGCCCCGCGTCCCGCCGTCGCGGGCCGGGTCCTCCGGCGCCGCGCCGGGGGAGGGGACGACGGCGGCGCCCGCGCCGGGAGCGGCCCCCGGGCCGGCGGGTCCGGCGCCGGCGGACCCGGGGGCGACGGCGTGCGAGACGGCGGCGCCGGGATTGGCGAGGACGCCGACGGTCGGCTCGCCGACCCCCGCCGCCGGTTCCGCCGCGGCCGCGCTGAAGTCGGGGAGGACGGGGGAGCGGCCGCCGGGCGAACCCGGACACTGCTCCCCGGACGCCTCCGGCCCGATGAGCGCCGCGCGGTCACGGGCGTAGGCGGGGTCGAGCAGGTCGGGGACGTCGGTGAAGCGCGGGTCCCCGTACCAGGCCTCCCGGTCCGCGAAGGCGAGTTTGGACGCCTCGATGACCGCGTGCAGGTAGTCGGCGCCCCGGTACTCCACCCCGTCCAGCCCGGCGGCCCCGAGCAGTTGCAGCTGCTGCAGGAACACCGGCCCCTGGCCCCAGTAGCCGGTCTTGTGCACGGTCCAGCCCCGGTACCACGCGGTGAGCGGCTCCTCGATCCTTGGCGCCCAGGCGGAGAGGTCGTCGGCCGCCAGCACCCCCCGGTGCCGCTGCCCGGAGGAGTCCATCGCCTCCGTCCCGGCCGCGAACCGGCCGATCTCCTCCGCGACGAACCCGCGGTACCAGGCGTCCCGGGCCGCGGCGATGCGCGCCTCCCGGCCCGGCGCCCCGGCCGCCTCGTCGAGGATGCGCCGCCAGGTCGCCGCGAGGGCCGGCAGGCGCCAGCGGGCGTTCGGGGCGGGGGCGCCGCCGTCGTCCTCCAGCCACACGGCCGCGGACGTCGGCCAGTGCCGCGCGAAGTGCCCGGCCACCGTCCCGATGGTGCGGCTGGCCCGCGGCAGCAGCGGGAAGCCGCGCTCGGCCAGCCCGATCGCCGGGGCGAGCGCGTCCGCCAGCTCCCACGTGCCCCAGCGCTCCAGCAGCGTGGTCCACGCGCCGAACGCCCCGGGCACGCACGCCGCCAGCAGGCCGGTGCCGGGCACGAGGTCCAGCCCCTCGGCGCGGTAGTGGCCGATCGTCGCGCCGGCCGGGGCCGTCCCCTGGCCGTCGATCACGTGGCGGGCGCCGCCGTCGTCGACGATGATCGGCGCCTCCCCGCCCGGGCCGTTCAGGTGGGGCTCGAGGACCTGCAGCGCGAAGCCGGTCGCGGTGGCGGCGTCGGCCGCGTTGCCGCCGCGGGCCAGGACCTCGGCCCCGATGGACGTCGCCAGCCAGTGCGTCGACGCGACGGCGTGGTCCTGCCCGATCGCCTCGGGCCCGGTCCTCACGCGTCCGTCCGGCGGTTCCGGGACCGGCGGTCCGGGCCGGTCCGCCTCCTCACGCCTCGGTCCGCTCGGTGGGGGTCTGGTCAGGGTCGTCGCCGGCGTAGAAGCGCAGCTCGTGGCCGTCGGGGTCCTTGACGTGCGGCAGCGCCCAGCCCTGGGAGCCGCGCACGACGCCGGGGTTGCGGTCGCCGAGGCGGTTGAACCGGTTCGCCAGCTCCGTCAACGCCTCGGCCGAGGGCACGCCGATCGCGAAGAAGTCGAAGCCGGCGGCCGCCTCCGCCCGCTCCGGGTCCAGGCGCAGGGCCAGCCGCGGCCCGCCGTTCGGGTGCCCGAGCGCCAGGCCGACGAGCCGGTCGTCCTCGACGAACTCGTGGTACGCCACGTAGCCGAGACGGCTCTCGTACCACCGGCGGCTGCGCTCGAGGTCCCGCACGGGCAGCTTCAGGTGGTGGACGCCGTCCAGCTGGGGTGCGTCGTCGGGCAGCGAGCCCTCGTGCAGGTCGCTGTCGCGGACTTCTCGGGGAGCAGCCTCGTCCATGTCGTGTCCTTCCGCCGGGTCCGTCCACCGTACGCCCGGCTCCGGCGGCCGAACAGGGAACCGGCACAATGGGGAAGGCGCCCACCGGAGGAGAACCATGACCATCGCCAAGTCCATCCTGCTGTTCGGCGTGGCCGCGCTGTTGGAGATCGGCGGCGCCTGGCTGGTCTGGCAGGGCGTGCGGGAGAACCGCGGCTGGGTCTGGGCCGGGCTCGGCGTCATCGCGCTGGGCCTCTACGGGTTCGTCGCCACGCTGCAGCCGGACGCGCACTTCGGGCGGATCCTCGCCGCGTACGGGGGCGTGTTCGTCGCGGGATCGCTGGCTTGGGGGATGGTCGTCGACGGCTTCCGGCCCGACCGCTGGGACACGATCGGCGCGCTCGTGTGCCTGGCCGGCGTCGCGGTGATCATGTACGCGCCGCGGACCCCGGCGGGTTAGGGCCGCGGGAGGCACCGGGCAGGGCCGCGGACCCGGGATCGGGGCGCCGCCGGGGCACGGCCGCGGGCACCGGGGCCGCCCCACCGGCACGGTGCGCAGGGGCCTGCGGACCGCGCAGACGGTTGCAACGCCATGCGCCGTCCGCAACCCCCTGCGCAGCCCGGAACCCGCCGGCGGCCGGTCCGCGCGGGGCCTCCCGAGGTCTCCCCGGGCAACTCTCGGCAACCGATTTTGCGCGCCCGGTTGAAGCGTGAAACGGTGGGGCGACGTTTTGAGGGGAAGGGGCCGCGGCGGCTGTCAAACCGCCGGTCCCACGGCCACACGAGGGGGGCCATCATGGATGTCGCGGAAGCCGCATTCGTGACCGCACTGCTGCTGGCGGTCGGCGCTGCCGGCCTGGTCCAGGGGATCCGCAGCTACCGGGGCGTCTGGCGCCCGTGGAGCGTGCGGATGGCGTACCTGGGCCCGGCGTCCCTCTACCTCGGCGCGGGCGTCCTGCTGTGCGCGGCCGCGTCCGGTCTGCTCCTGTGGGCGGACACCGCCGGCGCCGTCGCCTCCGCCGCGACCGGCACCGGGTGGCACGTCGGCGCCAACGCGCTCGTCGCCGCAGGGGCGGCCCTGGTCCTCGCCGGCCTCGTCTTCGCCTACTACCGCATGCCGCGCCGGCTCAAGCCCCGCTGGATCCGCGAGCTGCAGGGCGACGCGTCGATCCTGAAGGCCGACGGCACGCCGGCCGAGCTCCCCACCTGGACCGCCGCCCGCCGCCGCACCGGCATCGCCGAGTCCCGCGGCCCGCTCCTGGACCAGGACGGCGTGGACCTGCTGTGGCGGAACTTCGTGCTCCGGGCGTCGTGGAAGAAGTTCGACAGCCCCTCCGCCGCCCCGCTGTTCCGGTACGGGCTGATCGGCACGAACCGCTGGGCCACGCCGGAGGGCCTGCTGGTCATGCAGCCCCGCCGCGCCACCGAGCGCGTCGTCTACGCCGTGGAGACCGTCCCCGCCCGGCGCCGCGACGGCGGCTGGCACGGCCCCGGCCGCCGCGAGTTCCGCGCCGACGTCGGCCGCTCCGGGTTCGCCAGCGTCCTGTGGCAGGAGAAGCACTGGCCCGTGGACCAGGCCGCCGGCACGGAGGACCACCGCAAGATGGTCCAGAAGCTGAAGTTCCGCGACGGTCCGGGCAAGCGCCGCCGCATCAACACCCCGTACCGGCTCGACGCCGTGGACACCGGCGACCTCGGGCAGGCGCTCGCCGACTTCGTCACGCGCCGACCCGTCCAGCGCGCCCGGTGGACGGTGTGGTCCAGCGACCGCGGCCGGGTCGCCCGCGTCGACTTCGCCGACGGGGAGTTCCGGACCGGGGGCGGCGCCGTCGTTGACCGCTGCGAACTGGCCGCCCTGCTGGCGGCCGCCGTCGCGCCCGCCGACCCCGTGGCGGCGCCCGAGCAGGAGGCCACGGCGGAGGTCCCGCGGCAGGAGTCCGCGGAGGTCGCCCCCGCCAGGGAGACCCCCGTCAGCCCAGGTGCTTCCGCATGAGCCAGCGCGGCAGGTGGTCGCTGGTGGCGTCGGTGAGCAGCACCCGCTTGTAGCCCGCCCGCTCGAACATCCCCGTCGTCCCGACGTACGCCAGCGCCCCGTTGACGCGCCGGCCCGGCAGCGGCTCCACCGGGTACGCCTCCAGCGCCGGGGCCCCGTGCTCCCGCGCGTACTCCTCGACGCCCTCGAGCAGCCGGCCCGTGATGCCCTGCCGGCGGTGGCCGGTCCGGACCACGAGGCAGAACACGCTCCACACCGGCAGGTCGTCGACGTGGGGGATCACGGTCGAACGGGCGAACCGGGCCTGCGCGTCCCGGGGGCCGAACCCGACCCACCCGACCGGCTCCCCGTCCGCGTACGCGACGAGCCCCGGAGCCGGGTCGCCGGCGGCGAGCTCGCGCAGGCACCCCTCGCGCTCGCCGTGGGTGCCGTCGCCGAGTTCGCGCGCCTCGCGCCCGGAGATCCGGTTCGCCAGGCACCAGCAGTGCCTCGGGTTCCCGTTCGGGTTGGCGACCGCGGCGAAGTCGCCGACCGTCCCGGGCTCCAGGGGACGGAGGACGACGGCGGGGCCCGCGGGCCCGGGCGTGGACGTGGACATGGGCGCCTCCTCGGGCCAGTCTCGCGGGCGGCCGGGGCGGAGGCAACGGGTCCTTGACGCGGGCCCGCCCCCGGCGCACACTCAAGGGCATGTTCCTGTGAGCCGAGCCCTCCCGCGTCCGCGGCGCTCCCTGCCCGTCCCCGACGTCGCCGGTCGAGCGGCACCCGGCGGGACCCCTCACCGACCTGGGGAACACCATGCCATCGCACGACCCGAACCCCCTGCGCCTGGACGGCGTCTCCTTCGCGTACCCGGCCCGGCCCGACGTCCCCGTCCTCACGGACGTGTCGCTCACGGTGGCCCCCGGCCAGCGCGTGGGGCTGATCGGCGAAAACGGCGGCGGGAAGTCCACGCTGCTCCGGCTCGCCGCCGGGTCCCTCGCGCCCGGCCGCGGCACCGTGGCCCGTCCCGCCTCCTGCGGGGTGCTGCTCCAGGAGCACGACGACGGCGGCGCCGCGACGCTGGGCTCCGTCGTCGAGCGGGCCGTCGCGGGCGTCCGCGCCCTGGAGCGGCGGCTCGAGGACGCGGCCGCCGCCGTCGCGCGGCAGCCGGAGGACGCCGGGGCCGCCGCCGCGTACGACGACGCCCTCGCCGAGGCCGTGCACGCGGACCCGTGGTCGCTGGACGCGCGCATCGCCCGGGCCCTGAACTCGCTCGGCCTGGCCGGCGTCCCGCCGGGGACGCCGCTGGCCGCCCTGTCCGGCGGGCAGCGCCGCCGCGCCCGCCTGGCCGCCGTCCTGCTCGGCCGCCCGGACGGGCTGCTGCTGGACGAGCCCACCAACCACCTGGACGACGCCGGCGCGGACTTCCTCGCCGCGGAGCTGGACGGATGGACCGGACCCGTGCTGATGGCCAGCCACGACCGCTGGTTCCTGGACCGGTGCGCGACGTCCCTGGCCGACCTGGACCCGGGGCTCGACCCGCACGGGCGCGGCGGTGACCGGCAGGGCGCGGCGAGCACCGGCGGGTACACGGACTACCTCGCCGAGCGGGCCCGCCGGCGGGGCCTGTGGCGGCGGCGGTGGGAGGAGCAGGAGGAGGAACGGCGCCGGCTCGAGGCGGAGACCGGCCTGGCGGAGGGCGACGTCTTCCACCGCTCCACCTCGAAGTCCGAGTCCCGGATCACCGCCAAGTTCTACGGCGACCGCGCGGCGAAGACCGTGGGGAACCGGATCCGTTCGGCCCGGAACCGGCTCGCCGCCCTGGAGCGGGGCGCCGTCCTGCCGCCGCCCGAGCCGCTGCGCCTGGCCGGAGTCACGGGCCCGCCCGCGGCGCCGGATCCCGGCGTGGGGGCGACCCCGGACCCCACGCCGGGCGCGGCGCGGCGGCCCGCGGACGGCGGCGCCGTGCTGCGGGCGGACCGCGTTTCCGTCCCCGGCCGGCTGCAGTCGGTCTCCGTGGCCCTGCGCGCCGGCGACCACCTGCTGCTCACGGGCCCCAACGGCGCCGGGAAGTCCACGCTGCTGGCCGTCCTCGCGGGCGCGCTGGAGCCGGGGACGGGCACCGTCGAGACCGCCGGGGGCCTCCGCGTCGGGACGCTCGCGCAGGACGACGCGTGGCCGGACCCGGATGTCCGGGCGGTGGAGGCGTTCGCCCGGGCCGCCGGCGGCACGGGCAGCGACCCGGTGCGCCTCGGGCTGCTCCGCCCCGCGGACCTGCGCCGGCCCGTGGGCGCCCTGTCCCCGGGCCAGCGGCGGCGGCTCGCGTTGGCCGTGCTGCTCGCGGACCCGCCGGACGTGCTGCTGCTCGACGAGCCGACCAACCACCTCTCCCTGGCCCTGGTCGGGGACCTCGAGGCCGCGCTGGCGGAGTGGCCGGGAACGCTCGTGCTGGCCAGCCACGACCGCTGGCTGCGGGAGCGCTGGGCCGGGCCGCGGCTCGAACTCCCGCCGGGGACGGACGCGGGCCACCGGTCCGGGGTCTGGAGCCGGCCGGCCCGGGCTTGCTAGCGTGGCCCCCGGCAGACCATCCCCGGCCGCCCCGGAGGGCAGACCCGTGCGCAAGCTCGTCTCCTACGTCATCACCAGCCTCGACGGCTACGACCGGGGTCCGGACGGCGAACTCGACTGGGCCAACATCGACGCCGACTACTTCGACTTCGCCAACCAGCAGAACGCGTCGATCGACACCCTCCTGTTCGGGCGGGCCGGCTACGAGCACATGGCCGCGTTCTGGCCGGGCGCCACGGAGCCCGACGCCGACGTCGCCGACTACATGAACAGCGTCCCGAAGGTCGTGGTCTCCTCCACCCTCGAGCGGGCGGATTGGAACAACACGACCCTCGTCCGCGGCGCCGACCTCGAGGAGGCGGTCGCCGCCCTCAAGGGTCGGCCGGGCGGGGAGATCGGCCTGTACGGCAGCGCGACGCTGACGGCGACCCTGCTCGGGCTCGGCCTGGTCGACGAGATCCGGATCCTCGTCAACCCGGTGCTCCTCGGCGCCGGGCGGCCCCTCTTCTCCACGCTCGCCCAGCGGGTCCGGCTCGAGCTGGTGCGTTCCACGACGTTCAGCTCCGGCAACGTGCTGCTCACGTACCGTCCGGCCTGACGGGCCGCCCGGGGTCCGCGGGCGGCGTCAGGCCGCCGCCCGCCGCAGGGGGCACCGCGGCACGACGGCGCGGCACGCCACGGCGGCCAGCGCCAGCACGACGGCGGCGCCCGCGACGGCCGCGCCCGCGGGCGGCGGCAGCTCCTGGGCCAGCACGAACACGCCCATCGCGAGCACGAAGACCCCGAACCCGCGGCGCAGCGCCGCCTCGGGCACGCGCCGGGCCAGCCTCGAGCCGGCGAACGACCCGGCCACCGCGGCCGCCGTCACCCCGCCGACCAGCCACCAGTCCAGGTCCACGGTCGTGAGGTAGCCGCCCAGGCCGGCGAAGGACTTCAGGGCGATCACCACCAGGGAGGTCCCGACTGCCGCCGGCATGGACAGCCCGCCCAGCAGCGCCAGGGCCGGCACCACGAGGAACCCGCCCCCGGCCCCGACCAGCCCGGTCACGAGCCCGACGGCCAGGCCCTCGGCCAGGATCTTGGCCAGCGGCAAGCCGGCGCGGGACTCCGTTCCGCCCCGGGCCGAGGCGCCGCGCGCTTCCGGGCCGGCCCCGCCACGCGTCCGGCGGGGCGCGCGGCGTCCGCGCAGCATCGCCGCCGCCGTCGCGAGCATCATGACCGCGAACGCGACCATCAGCACCGGTCCGGGGATGTGCGCGCCCAGCAGGCCGCCGCCGAACGCTCCGGCCATGGCGGCGCCGCCGAAGACCAGCCCGGTGCGCCACCGCACGTTCCCGGCCCGGGCGTGGTCGACGGCCGCGACCGCCGACGTCGTCCCCACGACGAACAGGGAGGCGGCGATGGCCTCCCGGGGCCCGAGCCCGGCGACGTAGGTGAGGATCGGGACCGTCAGGATGGAGCCGCCCCCGCCCAGCAGGCCCAGGGAGACCCCGATGGCGACGGACAGCAGCAGGGCCAGGGCGAGGGCGGGCGTCACTTCGCGGCCCGCTTCGGGGGACGCACGGCGCATGCGGCCGCGGAGCCCGGGCGGTTCCACGGCATCCGCGCCAGGGCCGCCCCCATCGCGCACGTGTTCGTCGCCGCGGAGAACGCGAGCCCGCCGCCGATCCCCGCCGAGAGCAGGCGCAGCCGCGGGGAGACGTACCGGCCGGCGAGCAGCCCGGCCACGACCAGGGTCCCGGCGACCAGGCGCACCTGCCGGTCCAGGTCCCAGCGCTGCCGGCCGCGGACGACGTCGCCGCCGGCCGCCGCGAAGCCGGGCACGCCGCCGTCGAGCACGGCCGCGTCGACCCCGTGCCCGGCCAGGCGCTGGCGCGCCTGCTCGGCGCGGACGCCGGACTGGCAGGCGAGGACGAGCCGGCGCCCGGCCGCGTCCCGGGCCAGACCCGGGGCGTGGCCGTCCAGCTCGTGCAGCGGGATGTTCCGGGAGCCGGCGATGTGCAGGGATTCGTGCTCGGCCGGGCTGCGCACGTCGAGGACGACGGCGGGGTCGTCGGCGGCGAGCCAGGCGCGCAGGGTGGCGGCGTCGATCGTGTGGGGGGTCTGGGGCTGGGCGGTCATGGGTTCCTTTCGGGTGGGGGAGGGGAGGGGTCAGGCCGTCGCGCGGTCGGCGGCCCAGCGGCTCCAGGCCGCGTAGCTGCCGTCGAGCTCGACGACGTCGTGGCCGGCGCGGCGCAGGGCGCTCGCGGCGACGGAGTTGCGCACGCCGGACTGGCAGTAGGTCACGATCGTGCCGTTGGCCGGGAGCCGGTCCCGGTGCCACAGGACCCGTCCGGCGGAGAGCTGGGCGGAGCCGGGGACGTGTCCGGCCGCGTGCTCGGAGGCGTTGCGAACGTCCAGGACCAGGGCGGCGTCCAACCCGTCCAGCGCGGCGGGCTGGACCAGCGGCGGCGTGAAGGCCGGCAGCCCGTCGCGGGTGGTCGTGTAGCCGGCGACGGCGTCGATACCCACGCGCACCAGGTGGTCGCGCATCTCCTCCGCGGCCTCGCGGCCGGGGGCCAGGAGCACGAGCGGGCGGTCGTCCGTTTCCGGGTCGTAGGCCCAGGCCCCGTAGCTCGCCGCCTTGCCGCCGGCGGGGATGTTCAGCGCGCCCTTCACCGTGCCGGCGTGCACGGCGTCGTGGCCGCGGGTGTCCACGAACGTGATCCGGTCCGCGGCCAGGTCCGCGGCTACGGCCCCGGGCGCGAGCTCCGGCAGCGGCGGGAGCCCGCCGAGGACGGCGGGGCCGAGCCGGTTCTGCCGCTTCATCCGTCCGAAGTAGGCGTGGGCGTCCGGCTGGCCGTCCAGGAGCGCGGCGACGAAGCCCTCCTCGTCGTCCGCGGCCAGGAAGGGGCCCCACCAGGCGTTGAGCCGCTCGTAGCCGACGGTCGTGGACGGCAGGGCGCCCAGGGCCTTGCCACAGGCGCTGCCGGAGCCGTGGCCCGGGAAGACCTGGACGTGGTCGGGCAGGGCCAGGAACTTCTCCCGCAGGCTGGCGAACAGCTGGCGGGCGCCGGCGAAGCGCGTGTCGACGCCGCCGGCGGCCTCGTCCAGCAGGTCCGGGCGGCCCAGGTCCCCGGCGAAGACGAAGTCGCCGGAGAGCAGGTAGCCGGGGTCGTCGCTGAAGGCGCCGTCGGTGACGAGGAAGGACAGGTGCTCCGGCGTGTGGCCGGGCGTATGCAGCGCCTGCACGGTGATGTTCCCGATGCGGATGGCGTCGCCGTCGTGGAGGCGGACGGCGTCGAAGCCGTACTGCCAGTCCTCGCCGCCCTCGCCGGAGACGTGGGCGGTGGCGCCGGTCGCGGCGGCGAGTTCGCGCGTGCCGGAGAGGTAGTCGGCGTGGATGTGGGTCTCGGCCACGGCCGTGATCCGCATGCCGTGGGCCGCGGCGAGGTCCAAGTAGGGGCGGAGGTCGCGGCGGGCGTCGACGACGAGCGCCTCCCCGCGGGCCTGGCAGCCGATGAAGTACCCGGCCTGGGCCAGGTCGCCGTCGTAGATCCGTTCCAGCAGCATGGTGCATCCCTTCGTTCGCTTGATACCCCTGGGGGTACCGCTTCCGCAAGGCACTGTAGTACCCTAGGGGGTATCAAGACAACCCCCGGGGGTATCCGACGGAGTGTCCGCGGGGCCTCGGGAGCGAACGAAGGGATGCATTCCATGTGCCGAGCCGTTGCCTGCCGCCAGTGCGGGAAGACCACGTGGGCCGGATGCGGGCAGCATGTCGACCGGGTGATGCGCGGGGTGCCCGCCGCCCAGCGGTGCTCGTGTGCCGGCGCGCCGTCCGCCGGCGGCCGCGCTGGGGACGGCAGGGGCTGGCTGTCCCGCGTGCTGGCCCGCTTCCGGGCCTGAGACAATGCGCGGCGGGGATACGATCGAGTCCGCGTCGCCCCCAGCCTTTCCCCGAGAATCCGTTCCCCGCGAAGACATTCCCCGTGTGGCATCGCGCCCGACAAAGCCAGGAGCCACCCCATGCAACTCGAACCGACCGAAATGACCCCCGTGATCAACCGGCTCAAGCGCGCCCAAGGGCAGCTGGCCGCCGTGACCCGCATGCTCGAGGAGGGGCGGGAGTGCAAGGACGTCGTCACGCAGCTGGCGGCCGTCTCCAAGGCGCTGGACCGGGCCGGCTTCGCGATCATCGCCAGCGGGCTGGAGCAGTGCATGACCAGCGACGACGCGTCGATGGACAAGAAGGAGATGGAGAAGCTCTTCCTCTCCCTGGCCTGACGCACGCCTCCCGCGGGAGCGCCCCACACGCGCGGGCGCGACGACCCCCCCGGACGCAAGCAAGAAAATGTTGTCCGCTTCCCGAGGGAAGCGGACAACAATTTCTCCGGAACCTACGGGCTGACAGGGACCTGCGGGCTGACCGGAACCAACTCGAGGCCCGGGACCTACACCCGCTGCCCGTCGATGATCTTCCGGGCCGCGTCGAGGTGCGCCTCGGTGCAGTCGCCGCCGTACCCGGCCGTGTAGCTCCAGCCCTCCTTGAGCACGCCGGTGCGCTTGGCGCCCATGACGTCGGAGATGCAGTCGGCCATGTGCTCGGTGCCGTTGGAGTTGCCGTAGACCCGGTTCATGGCCTCGTCCAGGGCGGCGCCGTCGTAGTCGTAGGCGCGGTACTGCAGGATGTGCCCGCACTCGTGGTACTGGATCGCGACCGAGAGGTCGTGGTCCGGGTGCAGCGTGTCCCGGGTGCCGTCCGGGTACTCGGGCCCGACCGTGGAGAGGTGGATCAGCTCGTCGACCCGGACGATCTGCGTGCCGTCGGTCCACGCCGTGTAGGACGCCCAGTTCTCGCCGTCCGGGGCGGCCTCGAGCGGCACGCCGTCGCACCACTGCGCGATGTTGGCGGAGGCCTCCTGCTCCCACTGCTCCGTGGTGAGCCCGCCCGTCGGCGGCTCCGAGGGGCCCGGCGTCGGCGCCGGCTCGACCTCGGGCGACTCGCCGGCCTGGATCAGCGGGTCGGCCTTCATGAGGAAGGCGGCGGTCTCGGCCCGGACGATCTGCCGCGACGGACCGTAGGACCCGTCCGCGTAGCCGGAGGTGATGCCCTTGGCGCGCAGCCAGGTGGCGGCCCGATAGAACGCCGAGGACGGCGTCATGTCCGTGAACGGCGAGGACGCCGGTGCGGTGAACGTGTCGTCGTTGGCCAGCCGCAACAGGAACCCGGCCAGCTCGCCGCGCGTGACGGCGTCGCCGGGCCGGAACGTGCCGTCGCTGTAGCCGACGGAGACCCCGGCGTCCGCGAACCAGGAGATCGCCTCGAAGTTCGCCCCGCCGACCGCGACGTCGGAGAAGTCCTGCTGGCTGTCGGCCGTGTACTGGGGATCGACCTGCCGGAACAGGAACGCGGCGACCTCCCCGCGGGTGACCTCGCGCAGCTTGCGGAACGTGTTGTCCGTGTAGCCGACGGAGATCCCCTCGCAGGCCATCCAGGAGATCGCGTCGTAGAAGGAGGAGCCGGGCGGGACGTCGCTGAAGTCCTCGCGTCCGCAGTAGTTGGCGAGGTTGACGCGCTTGGCGCCGGCGGCGGGCCGGTCGGTGCGCGAGACGTAGGACTCAGACGACGTCGCCTCGGGCGGCGCCGACGCGGTGGACGACGCCGGCGGCGCGGTGGGCTCGGCGGGCGGCGCCGACGCGGTGGACGGCGGCGGCGGCGCGGTGGGCTCGGCGGTCGTCGACGCGGCGGCCGGCGACGCCAGGGCCATGGCGACGGCGGAGGCCAGGGCGGCCGCGCCGGCGCGCAGGGACCAGTGGGGGCGGGAGGAAGCCATGGTGGTGCCTTCGGTCGGTGGACAGGGCAGGGGCTGACCGTCGCCGGTCCGCGGAACGGGCGCGGGCCGGCGCCCTTGTTGTGCGCGCACGCCGGGCGGTACACCCGTCCTCCCGCGGTCTCCTGTTCCGCCGAACGGTCCTTGGGTCCGGGCACGGCGCCGCGGCGCCACGCCCGGCCCCCGCGGGGTGCCGGTCCCGGCTACGAGCCGGAGCCCTCGAGGACGGTCGTGCTCTCGGCGGCCGCGTCGACGGCGGCCGGCGTCAGCGCCTCCTGCTTGCACTCGAACTGCGCGTACATCTCGAGCTGGTCGTCGTAGTGCTCCGACCGGGTCCCGTCCGGGGCGACGAATCCGCTCTGCCCCGGGGGCGCGACCGTGCACAGCCTGGACTCGGCGCCGTCGAGGGACACCAGGTCGTTCTGCGTGCCGCGGTTCATGTAGGCCGGGCCGGCCAGCTCCTCGTCAGCCCCGGCCTGCGGGACGCCGATGAAGTTCTTGTGCGCGAACGTGTGGCGCGGCGTGGGCACGGACCAGCCGGCCGGGTCGGCGCCCTGCTCGGCCTCGAGGGAGTCCAGCGCCTCCCGGTACGTCTCGAGCAGGACGTCCCCGCCGTCGCGCCCGTCCAGGAAGTCCACGGACTGC
This sequence comes from Arthrobacter paludis, assembly GCF_056782315.1. Lineage (NCBI taxonomy): Bacteria > Bacillati > Actinomycetota > Actinomycetes > Micrococcales > Micrococcaceae > Arthrobacter > Arthrobacter paludis. Next base: position 14,315 of record NZ_JBXAEW010000007.1, on the reverse strand, counting down.
TCGACGCCGGCGTCGCCGCCGAGCAGCGCGTTGTAGACCAGCTTCGTCCCCGTGGCCGGCCGGGCCAGGCCGGTTCCCTTCGAGTAGTTCGCGAACACGTCGGCCGGCAGGTCGTCGGCCAGGACCTCCTCGAAGAGGACCGGCAGCCAGGCGTCCATGATCGCCGGCTGCGGGCCGTCGAGGTCGCCGTCGGCGTCGCCGTCGCGCTTCTGCCCGTCCCACTCGGTGAGCAGGCGCACCCGCCGCGCCACCGGGTCGTTCGCCGGCAGCGTCTTGACGGCCTCCTCCAGGAACGGGCGCAGGTAGCGGATGTCCAGGTCGGCGAAGGAGGTCTCCTCGTTGACCGCCCACGCCTCCTCGGCGCTGAACTTCTGCTCCGCCTCCAGCCGGTCGATGATCTCGTTGACCCGGTCCACGGGCGACCAGTTCCCGGACTCGTGGTTGAACCCGGCCGCCGACTGGTTGTTCCAGTTCGCGATGTAGCCCTGCTTCGGGTTGTACGCCTTCGGGTTCTCGGAGAAGGGCCGGATGCCCTCCCACTCCATGGACCCGTCGCCGAGCGCCGGGATGCGCGGGTCCTGGTGCTCCGGCCGGATCGGCAGGCGGCCGGGGGAGACGTAGCCGATGTTGCCCTCGTCGTCCGCGTAGTACCAGTTGATGGTGATGCCGACCTTCTCGGCCTGCTCCAGGTACTCCTGCCAGTTCTTGGCCTTCATGATCTTGATCCACGCCATGAATGACTGGATCTCGGTGCCGGCCCAGCTGCGCTTCTTGGAGTACGCGGTGCCGTTGGCCTCGTCGAAGCTCGTCACAAACCCGTGGACGGTCGAGTACACGGCGTGCTCGACCGGCTCGGCCCCGGCGACCTCGATCGTCTCCGTGCGCTGCCCCATGGTCCGCCATTCGCCGTCGAACCGGTACCGGGTGGGGTCCTCGGGGTGCAGCTGCTCCTGGTAGACGTCGTTGACGTCCAGCGGGCCCGCCGTCGAGCCCCAGGAGATGTCCTGGTTGGTGCCGAACAGGATGGTCGGGTGGGCGAACGGGGTGTTGCCGACGACGTCGTAGCCGGCCCCGTGCAGGCCGATCCCGTAGACGTAGGACGGGTTGAACCAGGAGAACTGCGGGCCGTTGACCAGGACCGAGCCCTGGGACTCCGTCTTCTTCCCGCCGAGGATCCACAGGTTGCTGGCCTCGGGCTTGAGGTTGGGCCAGTCCCCGCCGCCGAAGTCGCGCATGGATTCGAGGCCGGCGTCCTTCAGGCCCGGCGTGACCGGTTCCAGCGACGCGGCCTGCGACGGGGAGTCGGTGGGCAGGCGGTTCGGGCGCTTGCGGTCCTGGCGGGGGACCGTCGTCGGCGCGTTCGGGTCCTCCTCCCAGAGGATCTGGTCGAACAGCAGCTGGCCCTTCTCGGCGCCGTGCTCGGCGGTGAGGGACTGCAGGACCTCGAGGCTGCCGAGCTCGCCGGTGGAGTTGGAGAAGCGGTTGGCCATGGTGCCGACCCAGATCATGGCGACGTCGTATCCGGTCCAGGCCGAGGGCTCGAAGCCGAGGTCGTGGAACTGCTTGGGCAGCAGCTCGTCCGGGTCCGCGAGCGCCTCGGCGACGTAGGCGTTGAAGCCCTCCGCGTAGCCCTCGAGGATGTCGCGGTCCTCCTGCGGCAGGGCCGCGATCTGGGCGCGGATGGCGGCCGGGTCGAACGAGGAGCGGGAGCGCTTGTCGATCTCGACGTAGTCGGGGCCGAGGATCTCGGCGGACGTGCCGAGGACGGCGCGCTTGGCCATCTCCATCTGGAACATGCGGTCCTGGGCGACGGCGTAGCCGTACCCGTGGAACAGGTCGCGGGTGGTCTCGGCGTAGACGTGCGGGACGCCGTACTGGTCCCGCTTGATCGTCACGTCCTGGGCGGGACGGGCGACGCCGTCGCCGGCCGGGGCGGCGAAGACCGCGGGGGCGGGGGCCCCGGCCGCGGTGAGCGCGAGGCCGGAGGCGAGTGAGAGGCACGCGAGCGTGCGCAGGGGGCGTTTCATCAGGGTGCTCCTGGGGCGGTGGTGCGGTGCCGGGCGGCCGGGCCGTGCGGCGGGGGACCGGCGCGGATGGGCCGGCGGTGCGCCGCGGGGCGGTGTGGGCGACGGCGGCGCGCCCATCGTGCCTGTGGTGTGGAGCACGTTTCAATTCCGTGTGAAACATTTTCCGACCGAACGTTCATATGAGCGTTCAAGTGTCGAGTCGGTTCACGCGCCCGCTATTTCTTCGGCGTGCCGGTGGCGAGGACCTTCCCGTCGGCGTCGAGGGCCTGCACCGCGACGTACTCGGCGCCGTCGGGGACGGGCAGGGCCGTCTCGAAGCCGTCGCGTTCGACCGGGTCCTGCGGGGCGGCGCTGGCCCGGTCGGCGCCGGCGACGACCCGCCACTCGGCGACCTCCGTCGCGCCGTTCCAGGAGACGTAGGCGGTGCGCCCGCCGTCCTCCTCCTGGACGACGACGTCGGGGTCTGTCGCCGGGCGGCCCTCCCAGTCGAACTTGTAGGCCCGGTAGGTGCCGCCGCCGCCATGGTACTGCTCGCCGTAGCACTCGTCGCCGTGGCAGACGTCGTAGATGAGCTCGCCGTCGGGGGTGTACTCCGAGTAGAACGGCCGCGCCCCCCAGCCGACGAGCATGTTGCCGTTCGGCAGCTCCTGGGCGTTGGCCATGCTCCCGGACATCCGCTCCTCGGGCGGGAGGTACTCGGTGACCACGGAGGCGGTCATGGCCTCCTCGTCGAGCTCCAGACGCAGCGCCCGCGAGGACTCGTCGTCCTCGCCGCCGTGGGCGTGGTTGTCGAACAGGGTGAGCGTCCCGTCGGGGGCGCGGTGGGCGTCGTGCTGCCACCCGAACTCCGCGCCTTCGCCCATCTCGAAGTCGCTGGCCTCGCCGCCCAGCGTCCAGTCGACCTCCCCGGTGGCGCGGTCCAGCCGGTACACGGCGCTGGTGTGCCGGGCGGAGACGAGGAGGGACCCGTCCTTGTCCTCCGTGATGGAGTTGATGTGGAAGTAGTCGAAGGGCTCCTTCTTGGTGCCGAGGTCCTCGGGATCCGGGGCGTCGGACGCGCCCTCGGACTGCTCCTCGGCCTCCTTGGCCATCTCGCGCTGCTCCTCCTCGAAGTCGAGCAGGGTGTCCGTGACCGGAATGTGGTCCAGGGCGCTCCATTCGAAGACGACCTTCCCGGTGGCGATGTCGATTTCCTGGATCACGGCGTCCTCGACGTAGCCGTCGGCCGGCCCGCCGATGGCGCTGAGGTCGGCGGGGGCGGGGACGTAGGCGCCGATCAGCATCGTGCCTTCCTCGGTGATGGTGGTGTCGTGGAAGTCGGCCCAGGCCGGGTCGAGGGACCCGCCGGTGGTCACCGTGGCGATCTCCTCGTAGGCCTGGTTCAGGACGCGGACCTCGCCGTCGCCGCGGCCGCCGTCGCTGGTTCCCCGGTACACGGTCAGGACGGGCTCCCCGCGGTACTCCTGGACGCGGAGGTCGAAGGGGTTGTCCTTCGGGTCGTCGTCCTTCGCGGGGCTCATCCAGACGAGCTCGCCGCGGGAATCGAGGATCATGGCGCCGTCCGAGGGCGTGTCCGACCCGTAGTTCGGCGTCAGGAAGACGTACTCCTCCGCGTCCGCGTACTCCTCGGACCACGCTTCGCCCGGGGTGATCTCGACCTGGGGCGGGAGCAGGTCCGGACGGCTGAGGAAGGCCTGGTGCGGGATGGGGCGCTTCTCGTCCTCCTGCCGTTCCGCGGTGGCCTGGCAGCCGGCCAGGGCGACGGCGAGCGCCGCCGCGAGGGACCCGGCAAGGACCCGGCTGATTCCGCTCCGACGTGGGGTGTTACGTACGCGCATGGCATAGCGTTACACGTTCGTTTCCGCAGCCGCAAGGTTCCGGCCGCGAACGGCGGCGCCTAGGAGTCCGCCAGCTGCCAGCGCTCGGCCTTGTCGAGGGCCCGCGCGACCTCGGCGCCCGCGGCCTCCTCGATCAGCGCCGGGTCGCCCACGACCACGAGCAGGGACCGGGCCCGGGACAGGCCCACGTACAGCTGTTCCGCGGCCCGCCCGGCCTCCTTGAACCCGTTGACGCACAGGATCACGACCGAGCGCTCCAGGCCCTTGAACCCCAGGACGTGCCCGTAGAACTCCGCCTCTTGCGCGTGGAACTCGGCCCAGTACTCGGCCACCGTGCCGGCGTCGAAGTGCTCCCGGTGGATCGGGTGCCGGTGGCGGGTGGTCAGCAGGGCGATCTGGTTGTTGGCCCACCCCTCGTCGATCAGCGCGTCGACGCAGTCGCCCGCCACGTCCAGCGCCGCGTCGGTGTCGCAGGCGACGAACCGCACGGGCAGGCCGGTGCTGCACCGGGGCTTGAAGTACTCGCCGGCGAGCGGCTGGAACGCCTCGGCGATGCGGCGGGTGTTGCGCAGGTTGTCGTCGACGTGGATCGGCACGAGCGCCGTCGCCTCGCCGAACGAACCGCCGAGTGCCTCGCCGTCCCAACGGCGGTAGACGTCCTGCCGGTCGTCCATGAACGCGTAGACCGGGACGCGGGCGGGGTCCGTGGTGCAGGCGAGCAGCGCCTCCCACCATTCCGGGGCCAGGTCCTGGGCCTCGTCGAAGACGACGGCGTCCAGCCGCTGGTCCTCCGGAAGGGCCGCGCCGGCCTCGCGCAGCAGCCGCGGCATGTCGACGTCGTAGTACTCCTGGCCGGTTCCGTCCGGAACGCCGAGCGAGAGCGCGTACTCGTGGAACTCCCCGGTGAAGACCGGCTGGCGGTGCCTCCACCCCTCGACCTGGCGCCTGAGGTGCCCGCCGAGGCCCCGGTTGTAGCAGATCAGCCCGACGCGCAGCCCCTGCTTGCACAGCTCCCTGGCCTTGGCGACGGCCAGCCACGTCTTGCCGCTGCCGGCCCCGCCGAGGAACCTGACCCGCTCGAGGGAACGGGTGGCGCCCAGCAGCGTCTGCTGGCGGCCGGTGAGGGCGTCCTGCTCGTCCTCGAGCTCGCCCGCCGTGGCGGCGTGCTCCTCCGGGCCGGGGCCGAGGTCGGCGCGCAGGTGCGGCAGGATCCGGTCGAGGAACGATGCCTTGAGCGGGCCCGTCCCGCCGCCGTGCTCCTCGATGGCCCGCCGGAGCCGCTCGGCGACGTGGTTGACGTCCCCGGCGTCCAGGACGAGCCCGCGGGGGACGCCAGCCATCTCCCAGTGCCGGGGGACCGTCGTGTAGGGAAGGCAGACGACGTGGGCCATCCGGCTGGTGACGCGCGTGCCCATGCGGCCGGCCAGCCAGTCCACCAGCGCGTGCCCGGCGCCCTGGACCTGGGCCATCGGGCTCTCGATCCGGTGCGGGCCCTTGGCGTCGGACTGGTACCACTGCCCGTTCTCGACGGAGACGCGCCCGCCCTTGACCTCGATGGCCGCCATCCCGACGTCCGGCCAGAGGACCAGCAGGTCGATCTCGTGCTCGGACCGCCCGTGCCGCACCGCCACCGAGTGGGCGACGACGGCGTCCTCGGGCAGTGCATCGCACAGCCGCCGCCACACCGCCTGCTCGGCCTCGTGGCCGGGTCCGAACTCCGGTTCCTCCGGAATGCAGATTGCCATGGTTCCCCCTCCGCTGGCACACTGCGGCCAGCATAGACACCGCGCGCGCCGGGACACCACGGGGCCGGCCGTGGCTTCCCGGCGCGGGTCATTTCCGGCACGGCACAATGGGACGGTGACTGCCGCGACGAGCCCCGGGACCGCTGCCGACTTCGACCTCGAAGCCATCGGCGCTGGCCTCGTCTTCGCCCGGTCCTTCCCGGACCTCCGCCGCGCCCTGGCGGAGCACGACCCCGCGGGCACCGCCGTCGTCCAGGCCCCGCCCGGCACGGGCAAGACCACGCTCGTCCCGCCCCTCGTCGCGAACCTCGCCGGGGCGCGCGGCCGCGTCGTCGTCACCCAGCCGCGCCGCGTCGCCGCCCGCGCGGCCGCCCGCCGGCTCGCCCAGCTCGACGGCAGCGCGCTCGGCACCCGCGTCGGCTACACGGTCCGCGGCGAACGCAAGGCCGGCCGGGACACGCTGATCGAGTTCGTCACCCCCGGCATCCTGCTGCGCCGCCTGCTTGCGGACCCCGGCCTGGAGGGGACCGCCGCCGTCGTCCTCGACGAGGTCCACGAGCGCGCCCTGGACTCCGACCTGCTCGTGGGCATCCTCGGCGAGGTCCGCGAGTTGCGCGGGGACCTGACGCTCGTCGCGATGTCCGCCACGCTCGACGCGCCCCGCTTCGCCGGGCTCGTCGGCGCGGCCGACGGCGCCGGGCCGGCCCCCGTCGTCGACTGCCCCTCCGCCCTGCACCCGCTCGCCGTCGAGTGGGCGCCCGCGCCCGGGCCGAGGCTGGACGAGCGCGGCGTCACCCGGCCCTTCCTGGACCACGTCGCCGACACCGCCGCCGCGGCCCACGCCCGCGCGCTCGCCGGCGACGCCGCCACCGACGCCCTCGTCTTCCTGCCCGGCGTCCGCGAAGTCTCCCACGTCGCCGACCGGCTGCGCGCCCGCACCAGGGGCACCGACGTCCTCGAGCTCCACGGCCAGGCCGACCCCCGCGACCAGGAGCGCGCCGTCTCCGGCCGCGAGCCCGGAGGCCGCCCCCGCGTCATCGTCTCCACCGCCCTCGCCGAGTCCTCGCTGACCGTGCCCGGGGTGCGCCTCGTCGTCGACTCCGGCCTCGCCCGCGAGCCCCGCCGCGACGCCGCCCGCGGGATGTCCGGCCTCGTCACCGTCTCCGCCTCCCGCGCCTCGGCCGAGCAGCGCGCCGGCCGTGCCGCCCGCCAGGGGCCCGGCACCGTGGTCCGCTGCTACGAGCAGCGCAGCCACGCCGCCGCCCCCGCTCACCCGACCCCGGAGATCGCGGCCGCGGACCTGACCGGGGCCGCCCTCACCCTGGCCTGCTGGGGCGCCCCCGGCGGGGAGGGCCTGCGCCTGCCGGACGCCCCGCCAGCGGCCGCGCTCGCCGACGCCGTCCGCACGCTCGCCGAGCTCGGCGCGGTCGACGGCGACGGCCGCGCCACCGCCCTCGGGGCGACGCTCGCCCGCATCCCCGCGGACCCCCGCCTGGCCCGGGCGCTGCTGGACGGGGCCGCCGCCGTCGGGCCCCGCGCCGCGGCGGAGGCCGTCGCCGTCGTCTCCCTGGACCTGCGCGCCCCCGGCGCCGACGCCACGCGCCTGCTCGCGTCCCTGCGCGGCGGCCGCGCGCCCGAGGCGGGGCGCTGGCGGCAGGAGGCGCGGCGCCTCGAGCGCGTCGCGGCCGAGCACGACGGCGGCGCCGAGGACCTGCCGGACGTCCCCGCGGGCGAGGCCGCCGCGTTCACGCTGGCCCTGGCCTACCCGGAGCGGGTCGCCCGGCGCGTGCCCGGGGCGGCGAGGGAGACGTACCTGCTGGCCTCCGGGACGCGGGCCGGACTGCCGGCCGGGTCGCCGCTGGCCGGGCACGAGTGGCTGGCCGTCGCCGGGGTCTCCCGCGCCGCCGGCCGCGACGCGGCCGGGACCGGGGCCGTCGTCCGGCTGGCCGCGCCGCTGGGCGCGGAGTCCGCGGAGGCGGCCGCGTCGCACCTGCTGACCGACCGGGTCGAGGCCGCGTTCGCGAACGGCCGGGTGGCCGCCCGGCGGGAGCGCCGGCTGGGGGCGATCGTGCTGGCGTCCACGCCGGTGCGGCCGGATCCGGGGGAGGGGCGCGCCGCCGTCGCCCGCGCGCTGGCCGCCGAGGGGCTGGGGGCGATCGGCTGGTCCGAGGGCGCGGACGCGCTGCGGCGCCGGCTGGCCCTGCTGCGCCGCGAGCTCGGGGACCCGTGGCCGGACGTGTCCGAGCCGGCGCTGCTGGCCCGGCTGGACGAGTGGCTCGCCCCCGAACTGGACGCGCTCGCCGGCGTGGCGGCCGCAGCCGGGATCGGCCTGGCCGAACCCCTGCGCCGGCTCCTGCCGTGGCCCGAGGCGGCCCGGTTCGACGAGCTGGCGCCGGAGCGGCTCGAGGTGCCGTCCGGCTCGCGGGTGCGGATCGACTACCCGGAGGCCGGAGACGCGGACGGGCGCCCGGTGGTCGCGGTGAAGCTGCAGGAGTGCTTCGGCTGGGCGGAGACGCCGCGGCTGGCCGGCGGACGCGTGCCGGTCCTGTTCCACCTGCTTTCCCCGGCGGGGCGGCCGCTGGCGGTCACGGACGACCTGGCCTCGTTCTGGTCCGGCCCGTACGCGCAGGTGCGGGCGGAGATGCGCGGGCGCTACCCGAAGCACCCGTGGCCGGAGGACCCGTGGACGGCCCCGGCGACGGCGCGGACGAAGAACCGGATGTAGGGCGCCGGCTTCAGTAGTGGTGCCGGACGGAGACGATGACCAGCTGGCCGTCCTCCACCGCGTAGACGAGACGGTGCTCGGCCGTGATTCGCCGGGACCAGTAGCCAGCGAGTTGGTGCTTTAGCGCCTCGGGTTTGCCGGTGCCCTCGAAGGGCGTCCGGCGGCACTCGTCGAGGAGCCGGTTGATCCGTTTGAGGATGGAACGGTCGGTGCCGACCCAAAATTGGTAGTCGTCCCAGGCTGTGTCGGTGAACAGGATGTTCATTCGGCCAGATCGCGGGCTCTAGTCCGCCCGGCGCGGTGCTGCGCGATGCTCTCCATGAGGTGTGCGGCGTTCGCTGGAGTGCGCAGCAGGTACGCGGTCTCTTGAAGCGCCTCGTAGTCCTCGAGCGACATCAGGACCGCACTGCCCTTCTTGGAGACGATCTCCACGGGCGCGTGGTCGGCGTTGACCTGCTCGATGAGCGGGAAGAGGCGGGCGCGGGCCTCGCTCGCAGTGACAGCCATGGGACCTCCTAGAGTGGTACAGGAAATTGTACGACCTCTGCGCGAGGCGGGCCAGTGGTCGCGGGGCCGGTGGCACGGTGTTCTCTTCGCCGCAGGGCGGTGGCACGCTGGGCCGCATGGACATCACGCACCAGATCGTCGTGTTCGACGCCGCCGACATGCCGGGCGAGAGCGCCTTCTGGGCGCGGCTGCTCGGCGGGGAGGTCGACGGCGACGCGGACTGGCACACCGTCCGCGTCGCCGGGGAGCCCCGCATCGCCGTGCAGCTCGCGCCGGACCACGTCCCGCCGGACTGGCCCGACGGCGCACCCCAGCAGGTCCACGTCGACTTCCACGTCACCGACATCGACGCGGCGCACCGGGAGGCGCTCGAGGCCGGGGCCCGGCTGCTGCAGGAGGAGGACCGGGAGCTGGCCCCGGATCTTTTCCGGGTCTACGCCTCGCCGGCGGGCCATCCGTTCTGCCTCTGCTGGCGGTGACCCCGGCCGCGGAAACCGGCCGCGCCGACCCCTTGCGCATCGATCGGGACCGGCCTAACCTACAACCAAATGGTTGTAAATGAGCTCACGGACGACGAGGTGGACCGCATCTTCCAGGCCCTGGCGGATGCGACCCGGCGCGACATCATCAGGCAGGCGATGCTGCGCGGACAGTCCGTGTCCGAGCTGGCCCGGCGCTACGACATGAGCTTCGCGGCGGTGCAGAAGCACGTCGCGGTGCTCCAGCGGGCCGCTCTGGTCACCAAGGAGAAACGGGGAAGGGAGCAGATCGTGCACGGGAACCCGGAGGCGCTGCGCAAGGCGGCGCGCCTCCTGGACGCCTACGAGGACCTGTGGCGCGGACGCGCCGCGAGGATCGGGGACCTGGTCTCCGGAGCGGAAGGAACGGAACCATGAGTGTCATCAGCGTGAACAAGGACCCGGAGCGGCTGCTCCTTGAAGTCGTCGCCGAGTTCGAGGCCGACGCAGCCCGCGTCTGGCGGGTGTGGGAGGACCCGCGCCAGCTCGAGCGCTGGTGGGGCCCGCCCACGTACCCCGCGACGTTCGAGCGCCACGAGTTCGAGCCCGGCGGCCAGGTCCGCTACTTCATGACGGGCCCGGAGGGCGACAAGGCCCGCGGCTGGTGGCGCATCACCGACGTCGACGCGCCCCGCCGGCTCGAGTTCGACGACGGCTTCGCCGGCGACGACGGCGAGCCCAGCGGGTTCCTCGGCACGACGCACTGCGTCGTCACGCTCGAGGAGTCCGGCGGCCGGACCCGGATGACCATGCGCTCGTCCTTCGAGAGCCTCGAGCAGCTGGAGAAGATGGTCGAGATGGGCATGGAGGAGGGCCTGCGGGAGGCGGTCGGGCAGATCGACGCCGTGCTCGCGGGGCAGCCCGCCGCGTAACGATCCGTGCCGCACCCCTTCACAAGGGCCACGCCAGTCACTAGCCTCACGGGACCATCACGTTTCGAAGCGCGGGGCCGGCCGTTGGGGAGCGGGGCGCCGCGCATGGGGGGAGTGGCCATGGCGGTCGCAGCGCATGAGATTCCGGATCCGCACCTGATGACCGTCGCCGAGGTGGCGGAGGTCCTGCGGGTCTCGAAGATGACCGTCTACCGGATGATCCACGCGAACGAGCTGAAGGCCGTGAAGTTCGGCCGCAGCTACCGCGTGCCGGCCGGGGCGGTCAGGGAGTTCCTCCGCTCCGGCGGCGTCCCGGACGAGTCCGGCCCCGGCGCTCGCTGACGCCGCCGGGGCCGGACTTCGGTCCGTCGTGGTCCTCGCCGCGCCGGTCCGTCCGGCCGGAGCGCTCGATGCCGATGAGCAGCCAGACCATGATCCCGACGACCACGGCCCCGAAGACCAGCGCCACGGGGTCCACGGGCTACTCGATCCGCGTCGGGTCGGGATTCGGGTGCTCGGGCTCGGGAATGGGTGCCGGATCCGGGTCCGGGACCGGCGGGACGTCGGGTCCGGGCACCGGCGCCGGATCCGGTCCGGGAGCGGGCTGGAACGGCTCCGGCCCGGGCTCCGGCTGGAAGGGTTCGGGGCCCGGCTCCGGCTGGAACGGTCCCGGTTCCGCGGGGGCGGGCCCGGGCGGCGGTTCGGTCGGGTACGGGCCGGGGTCCGGCGTGTTCGGCGCGGGCTCTGACGGGGGAATCGACATCGCGGGACCTCCTGGTCGTCCGGTCGCCGGGGGCCCGGATCGGGACGCCCCGGACTGGCCACGCTAGGTCCGGAACGCGGAGAGGTAAAGGGCGGCGATCAACTCTGGCGCCGGGGCCCGGCCGCCACCATGATGGGCCGCGTGGACGTCACCGCCTGGCTGCTCGACTCCGACCCCGCCCTCCGCACGCAGGTCCTGCGCGACCTGCTCGACGCGCCGCCGCACGACGTCGAGGCCGAGCGCGCGCGGACCGTGTCCGAGGGCTGGGGCGCGGAGCTGCTCGCACTGCAGGACCGGCGCGGGTTCTGGGGCGGCGCCGAGTGGACCGACGACCACCGCAACACCTACTGGGCCGTCGCGACGCTGCGCTGGCTGGGCGTCCCGCCGCGGGACCCCGCCGTCGGGCGCGCAATGGATCTCGTCCAGGAGCACGTCGTGTGGCACTACTGGGACAACCTCCCGTTCTTCCACGGCGAGGTCGAGCCCTGCATCAACGGGACCGTCCTGGCGTGCGGCGCGTACTTCGGCCGGCTCGGCGGCGGCGCGGGCGGGCGGCTCGTGCCCCGGCTCCTCGCCGAGCGGCAGGCCGACGGCGGCTGGAACTGCGACGCCCCCGCCTCGGAGCGGTCCTCCTTTGACACCACGCTGTGCGTTCTGGAGGGCCTCCTCGAGTACCAGCGGGCCGGCGGGACCCACCCCGGCGTCGACGAGGCCCTCGCCGCCGGCGAGGAGTACCTGTTGGAGCGGCGCCTGCTGTTCTGCCTCTCCACCGGGGAGCCCGTCCAGGCCCGGTACGGCAACCTGTCCTACCCGACCTACTGGTTCTACGACGTGCTGCGCGCCCTGGACTACTTCCGCGCCGCCGGCCGGGCCTTCGAACCGCGGATGCGCGAGGCGCTGGACGCCGTCGTCGCACTCCGCGGGGCCGACGGGCGCTGGCCCGCCGGCGTGCCGTGGCCGGGGGAGGCGTTCCTGACGCTCGACGCCGCCGAGGGGGAGCCGAGCCGCTGGGCCACGCTGCGGGCCCTGCGCGTGCTGCGCTGGGCGGGGGGCGGCGCCGCCCCAGAATAGCGCCGCGGACTTGGCATGTTTCGTCATACGTCGTGTCGAATTGACGAAACTGTGACGCGCGCCGCTACGGTATTGGTCATGTACTATGCCCGGGGTCACACCCGGGTGCCACACAAGACCCGGGGGAACGCATGAACAAGGGGCTGGCCGAGGCGTTGGAGATCCTCGGCGAAATCGAGCGCGACGATGCGAGCCAGGAGGCGCGGGGGCGCCGGGCGCACGCGCGCGTGCTGACCATGATGGAGCTCGTGCAGGAGACGTCGCGGACGCGCCGCGAGCAGCGGATCGCGAACCTGCTCAAGCTCGCCGAGCTGGATAAGAAGGGCTCCTCGCGGGCCCTGAAGGAGGCGCGGCGCCTGATGGCGGAGGACGACGGCGGGGCCGCCGCCGCCGAGCGCCGCCTCGACGTCGCCTGAGCCGCGTGCCGGCATGCGAACGGGCCGCGCCGAAGCCGGGGCGGCCCGTTCGCGTTCCGCGGGGGACTAGTTGGCCGACGCCCACCCGGCGACGGTCGCGCGCGCCGGCGTGGCCGGCCGGCCGATGAGCGTGGCGAGGTCCCGGGACTCGGAGTGCAGCAGGTTGTCGGCCGTGTCGGCGTCCAGCGCGACGAGGAACCCGACCAGGCCCTCGTCGAGCCCGGCGCCGGCCAGGGCCTGCCGGTGCGCGTCCGGGTCGACGTCCGCGTACGCGATCTCGCGCTCCAGGGCGTCGCCGAAGTGCCCGGCGAGGCCGGCCATGGTGAAGGACTCGTCGCCGGCGAGCTCGTAGGTCTTGCCCTCGTGTCCGTCCGTGGTGAGGACGACGGCGGCGGCCTCGGCGTAGTCCGCCCGGGCGGCGGAGGAGACCTTCCCGTCCCGGGCGCTGCCGATGAAGGAGCCGGTCGCGGCAGCCTGGTCGAAGGCGGGGCGGTAGTTCTCGGTGTACCAGCCGTTGCGCAGGATGGTGACGGGCAGCCCGGAGGAGGCGAGGGCCTCCTCGGTGGCCTTGTGCTCCGGGGCGAGGATCAGCGGGGAGTCGGCGGCGTCGAGGACCGAAGTGTAGACGATGCGGGCGGCGCCGGCCCGCCGGGCCGCCTCGATCGCGTTGGCGTGCTGGCGGGCGCGCTGGCCGACCTCGGAGCCGGAGACCAGCATCAGGGTGTCGCCGGCGTTGATGACGCCGTCGGCCGGGGCGTCGAAGTCGAAGGCGGCGGTGCGGACGCCGCGCTCCGCGAGGTCGGCCAGGCGCTCGACCGAGCGGCCGGTGGCGGTGATTCCGGCGGGCGCGACGCCGCGGGCCAGCAGGGACTCGACGATGAGGCGGCCGAGCTGGCCGGTGGCTCCGGTGACGACGATCGACATGTGGGGCTCCTTCGGTGGGGGTCTGGATCCACCGTAGCGAAAGTTTATTGAAGCATCAATAGAATGTGGCGGGTGCTACGTGGCCGGCGGGGGAGCCGTGTCCCGGCCTGCTAGCGGCGCCGCGTCTCAGCGTCGGGCTCGGGCCGCTGATCAGGCCAGCCCGACGGAGAGCGCCCCGTGCGAGTCGGCCGTGAGCCGGGTGCGGAAGCGCGCCCCGGACTCGTTGAGCCGGTCCAACAGCCAGCGGGTGTCGTCCTGTCCCGCGCGCTCGAGCCGCAGCCGGCGGGCCCGCAGCGGCACGAGCGTCAGGTCGACCAGCGTGCGCGTGGCCAGGTCCAGCGTGGCGAAGTGGAGCAGGCGCAGCTCGTCGCGGAAGCCCTCGTAGCCGGTGATGCCCTCGTAGTCGTTGACGAGGTCCCCGCACCCGTAGAACACGGGCCGGCCGCGGTGGATCTCTAGGGTGTGTTGCTAAAGCGTCATGAGGCAAGGATCGGGTTCGATGGTCTGGTGGCTAATCGCGATTTGATCTCCGATGGCGTGTGGGAAGTGATCGGTCCGGTGTTTCCCCCGTACAAGGGAACCGGGCGCCCCGTGGCCGATCGCCGCACCGTGGTCGAGGCCGTGGTGTGGAAGTTCCGTACCGGCGCCCCCTGGCGGGACCTCCCGGAGCGGTTCGGGAACTGGAACACCGTCTTCAAGAACTTCGACCGCTGGGCCAAGGACGGCACCTGGGACCGGGTGCACAAAGTGGTCCAGACCCGGGCCGAGGAAGTGGGCGACCTGGATTGGGTGGCCTCGATCGACTCGACCATCGTGCGCGTGCACCAGCACGGCGCGAACCTTGCCCGGGACACAGGGGGCCGGAGCGAATTACAAGAAAACCGGCCCGGAGCCGCCTGACCACGCGAT